>JAFSUV010000100.1 GCA_017450425.1 Kiritimatiellia bacterium | reverse complement strand
GTGGAGGACGATCTGCGGCTTCTTGCAGCCGAGTTCCTTTGCGTACTGGACGGCGCCTTCGGCCATGTAGCGCAGGATGGTGGGGTTGGCGTACTTGCGCGCGCCCTTCGACACCTGCATGATCACCGGCGACTTCGTCTCGACGGCGGCCTGGACGATGGCCTGCATCTGCTCCATCGTATTGAAGTTGAAGGCCGGGATGGCGTAGCCGCCCTTGACCGCCTTGGCGAACATTTTCTTCGTGTTTACGAGCCCGAGGCTCTTGTAGCTGACCATTTTTTACTCCGTTCGTTTTCTTCCCCGCGCGCACATACGCGCGGAGGATTGCGCGTATTATACCACAAAATCGCCGCCGCCGCCCGAAAGCTGGCGCTTCACCTTGGCGAAGGCGGCGCGCATTTCCTTTTCGCGGCCACACGCGGCGCGTTTTTTCGAGGGGTCGATGATGCGGCAGTGCCCGGAGATGCGGGTGCGCTCGAGCTTCCATCCGGCGGCGGAATCGAGGACCGACCAGAAGGCCCGGCGGTCGGAGACGCGCGTTTCGATCGCCGGCCAGTCCTGCGGCGTCATCACTTCGCCGGACGGTTCTTCGCCGGCGAGGAGGCGCCCCGCGTATTCGATGTAGAACTTTTCGTGGTGGTTGGCGATGGATTTGAGGAGTTTGACTTTCGCCCAGGGCCTGTCGATATCGACCTCGCCGGCGATGCCCGGCGGGACGACGCGTTCGACGACGTTCGCGCAGGGGGCGAGCGTGCCGTTGGCGCCGAAGGCGACCGCGTTTTCGCCGCCGGCGAGGGCGTAAACGTAGCGCAGCGTGACGTCGCCGGGGTTGCACACAGCGAGGACCGGCAGTTCGCTCGCCGCGCCCATCGCCGCGAGATCGGGGTCTTTGGCGGGGATGGCCGCGCCGAGGAGGAGCGCCTGGCGGACTTTCATGCCGCGCGAGGCGAGGCGGGCGAGGATGCGCGCGACGATGCGTCCGCCGAGGGAGTGACCGGCGAGCGTGAGCGAGGCGCGCTCCTCCGGCGGCATGGCGGCGATTTCGAACGCGAAGCGCCACGATTCCTTGTCGGCGGAATCGACGGCGAGCGGCCAGACGATGCTGTCGCCGTCCCACGCCTTGAACGAAACGGTTTTTCCGGGGAAGGCGCGTTCGACGGCCGCGAGGAGTCCGCGCGCCGGTTTTTGCGCGCGCATCCATCCGGGAAAATACCAGACGGCCGCCACTCTTTCGCCCGCCTCCCCCGCGGTCAAAGCGCCCCTGCGGCGATTTCGCGCATGAGCTCGGCTTCTTCGGGCGTGACGCAATCCGGGCGCCAGTCGCATTTGCGCACGTCCGCGTCCTTGAAAAGCGTCTGCGCCCACACGAGTGCCTGGAGGTGTTCGCCGCGCTCGTTGAGGTGGAAAGTGTCGCGTTTCGGTTTCATTTTCCCGACGACGTCGCCTCCGAAGGAGTTTTTGGCATATTTCACGGGCAGGCGTCTGCGCCATTCCTGCACCGCCGAGCCGACGGGGATGACCGGCAGCTTGTTGCGCGCGGCGAACGCGGCGTAGGAGTC
>JAFSUV010000099.1 GCA_017450425.1 Kiritimatiellia bacterium | reverse complement strand
TTCCAGTATCCCCCCGGCGCTCCGGGCGGCTCGTTCATCGCCCCGCAAGGTTGAAGCAATGTCCCGCCGCCATCCGCACTCGTTCCGCCCGATAATCGACATGAACATCACGTCGATGTCGGACCTCACCTTTCTCCTCCTCATCACCTTCATCATCACATTTCCGATGATCGAGCAGGGGATTCCGGTGAAACTCCCGCACGGGGAGTCGGAGCAGGTCGATCCGCTGGACAACACGAGCGTCGGTTCCGTCGATGCCGAAGGCAGGATTTTTCTCGGCGGCGACGCGCTCGATCTGGCGCAGCTCGAGTCCGCGCTGAGAGCGCGGGTTGCCGCCGATCCCGACGTGAAGGTCGCCATCCGCGGCGACGAAAAGGCGGACTACGGCACGATCGCCCAGGTGGCGCGCATAGCGCACTCGGCCGGCGTGCGGAGCATGGCGCTCGCCACGTCGGGCCGCAACGACGAATGACGAATTCAAAAGGTAGGCACATTGAAATGAAAGTAAACGGCATAGAGATACCGGTCAAGGCGGTCGAATACGAGCTCAACCGTCTCATACGCTTCCATGCGGAGCACGGCATGCAGGAGGAGCAGCTCCGTGCGGAGTTGCCGACGCTCAAGAAGAAGGCCGAAGAGCAGGCGGTCGGCACCGCGCTTCTGTTTCAGGAGGCGGCCGCCCTCGATCTGGCGGTTTCGGACGAAGAGGTCGAGGAGGCGGTCGATCGCATGCGCAGCGAAGCGGGCGGCGACGACCGCTTCCGTGCGATCCTCCACAGGCAGGGGAAAAACATCGTCCAGCTCCGCGCCGAAATCAAGCGCGGAAAGAAGGTTGACAAACTCGTCGAAAAAGTGTGCGCCGACGCCGGCGAGCCGACGGAGGACGAGGCCAAGGCGTTTTTCGACGCCCATCGCGGCGATTTCGGCAAGGACACGCAGGTTCGCGCCCAGCACATACTCGTCGCTCCGAAAGGAAAGGGCGACGAGGCGAAGGCCGAGGCCCTTGCAAAAATAAAGGCCATCCGCGAGCGCGTACTCGCCGGATCCGATTTTTCGGAAGAGGCCGCGGCGCACAGCGACTGCCCTTCGGGCAAGCAGGCCGGCGGTTCGCTCGGCTGGTTTTCGCCCGGCATGATGGTGAAGGAGTTCGACGAAGCCGCGTTTTCGCTTCCCGTCGGCGGCCTTTCCGAAATCGTCGAAACGCAGTTCGGCTACCACGTCATCTTGAAGAACGACGAAATTCCCGCCTCTACGCCGGAGTTCCTCGAAGCGCGCGACAAGGTGATGGATCTGCTGCGCCACGACCGTCGCGGCAAGGCGCTCGCACAACACGTCGAAGAGCTGCGCAAAAACGCCACCATCGAGCAATGATGAAGCACGGTATCCTGTTTTCCGCCGTTTTTGCGGTCGCGTCGTGCGTCGCCCTCTGCGGCTGCCGCGGCGGGGCGAAGGCGCGCCCCGCGTCCGCCCGCGGCATTTTGCTCGTCACGCTTTCGGAAGGCTCGGCGACGCCGGAAGACGCCGCCGCGATGGGTCTCGCGCCGCTCGATTTCCGTCCTGTGTCGGCGGAGTTGCTGCCAAGCGCCGCTTCGGCGATCACCGGCCTTTTGCCGCCGGAGCACGGCCTCAGGACCGACGGCGTGGGCAGCCTTGCGCCGGAGGTTCGGACGCTCGCGTCCGATTTCGCCGCCCGCGGCGGCGTGTGCGCGGCTTTTCTCTCCGACAGGGCGCTTTCGCCGATCCATGCGTTGACAAACGGCTTTTCCGAATACTCGGTGGTGCCGGCGGCTGCGGACTCCGCAGTCCGCCACCGCGCCGGCAGCGCCGTCGTGTGCGAGGCCGCGGCCAAATGGCTTGCAGGTCGCAGCGACGCTTCGCGTCCCGTTTTTCTGTGGCTTCACCTTTCGCCGTTCGGCGGATCGGCTCCGACATGGGCGGGGAGTGCGTCGCCGAAACGCAGGGCGATCGCCGCCGAAGGGGATCTGGCCGGCCTTTCGGAGATCGTCGCAATGTTCGACGAAACCTCCGCCGTTGTCGTCGTGCCGCTTTTTGAAGCGGTTGCAACGGACGGCGGCGACGGCTTCCGCCGCTCGTTTGCACCTCCCGGATCCGAGGGCGCGCCGGCGGCGTCGCTCGGCTTCGTGCGCGCGGTGCGCGACTCCGATGGCGGCGTTTCCGTGGCCGACGTGCCGTGGCTTCTCGGCTTTGCCGAAGAGCGCCGCCCGTCGTACTGGGAGTCGATCGTGCCGTGGTACGCGTTTCGTCTCCCGCCGCTCTGCCTTGCCGGAGAAAACGCGCCGGACGCCCGCGGCGGCATTTGCGGCGCGCCGCGTCCGGAAGCCCTCGCGCACCAGTCCGAGATGGCGGCGCTCAAGGCGGCGGGTCATGTCGGCGAAGGGCTGATACCGCCGCTGCCGCCGGACGTGGCGTTCGCGGTCGAAATGGCGCCGGAAGCCGCAGCCGTGATCGACGACTGGCGCGCCGCCGTCGCGGCGTCCAACGCCGTCGAGGCCGCCGCGGCGCTCGTCGCGCGGCACCCCGGAATCCCGGCGTTCCTCGAGCTCCAGGGTTCGGCGCTCGCCGCGAAATCGGATTTTGCGGCCGCCCGCGACGCTTTTGCCGGCGCTTCGAGAATCGGCTACAACATGATTTTCGCGAACAGGATGCTTTCGCGGTGCCATGCGGCGCTCGGCGAAATGGCCGCTTCGATCGACCGCGCCGAGGCGGCGTTTCTCGCTGGCCCGACCGATCCGGTGACGCGCCGCGAATTGGCGCGTCTGCTGCTTGAAACCGGAGCCGCGATGGGCAAGGCGGGCGAGCTCAGGACGGCGCGCGACTGCATCGACCGGGTGCTTCTGCTGGAGCCGGAAAACCAGGCCGCGAGATTCGAGAGCGCATGGCTGCTTCTTGAATCGACCCGGACGAACGAAGCGCGTTTCGCGCTCCGCGCGTTGCTTCGCGACGCGCCGGGGTTCGCACGGGCGGCGGCTCTACTGCGGAGCATCGACGGCCCCGGCGCGGCGGAGCCGGACAAGAACTAGTTCCGGGGGGCAGTTGAGCCTCAGCGGCGCACCGCAGGCGCCGACGCCGGTCGTGGTGTAGCCCTGAGCGGAGCCCTGGACCCACCGCCCCCGCCGTACGCGCGCGGGGAATTTCCACCTGCGCGGCGCGATGGCGCGACCGCTCCTTAGGCATATCTGGCCGCCGTGGACATGGCCGCAGAGCGCGAGCGACACGCCGCGCGCCGCCGCTTCGGCGTAGATCGAAGGCGCGTGGGCGAGCAGCACGACCGGTTCGCCGGCGCGCCGGTCCGAGAGCGCCCGCTCCATGTCCCCGGTGCCGAAGATGTTCGGGTCGTCGATGCCGGCAAGCATGAGGCCGGGATCGGCCTCGCCGCCGCCTTTCCGCCGCACGCGCACTGATTCGTTGAGCAGGATTTTGAAGCCCGCCTTTTCCAGATCCGGTACGTCGCAGATCGAATCGTGGTTGCCGAGACACCCGAAAACGGGGGCGGTGAACGCCTCCCGGAGCGATGCCGCCGCCTTGATCGCGGCTTTGTCAGAATGTACGGTGAAGTTGCTGAAATCGCCGGTGATGCACGCGATGTCGTAGCGACCGGCCACGCGGGCGAGTGCTTCGCGGAGCGCGGGCGCGAGATCCGGCGAAATGTCGAGGTGCAAGTCCGACATGTGGAGGATCGTGAAGCCGTCGAGCGCTTCCGGAAGCCCGGATACAGCAAACGACTCTTCCCGTGTTGCGATGTCGAGGAATTCGCGGTGGGCCTTTTCCCAGAGTCCAAGCGCCCGAAACGCGAAATCGACGGCCGGCCCGGCGTAGCGCATGGGGCACCATCGCACCAGACCGCCGAACTTGCGCTCGCGGTTGAGCTCCAGGTCCAGCCTGCGGGCGAAATTCCGGGCGCCCATTCGCGCTTCGAGCGTCGGCCCTGCGGCAAAGCCGCACGGCGCCGCTGAAACCGAAGTTCCCGCGCCCCGCATTTTCAGAGCCGCGCCGCCCGTATTTTCATGGCCACGATGCCGCGCGCGCCGAGGCCGGCGAGAGCGTCCATCGTCTCGTTGATCCCGCTGCGCAGGTGCATCGCCTTTACCGCGACCCAGTCCGGGTCGCTCAGCGGCGCGACGGTCGGCGCCGCGATGCCAGGCGTGAGGCGGGCGGCTTCTTCAAGCTTGTCGCGCGGAATGTCGTATTCGAGCATTTCGTAGGTGCGGGCGATGATGATGCCGTGCAGACGCCCGATGAACGTGCGAACCGCCGGGCGGTCTGCGGTTTCGGCGTCGCGCGCGACGACCACCGCTTCGCTCCTGAGGACTGGCTCGCCGACAGGCACGAGACCCGCTTCGCGCAGCGTCGTGCCGCTCTCGACGACATCCGCGACGGCGTCCGCCACGCCAAGGCGCACCGATATTTCTACCGCGCCATCGACGCGCACGACCGTGGCCTTTACGCCCCGCTTCTTCAGGTCGCGCTCCACGATGTTGCGGTAGGAGCAGGCGATCCGCCTGCCGTCGAAGGTTTCGGGCGTCAGGTCGCTTCCGGCGGGCACGGCGTAGAGAAATTGCGATTTGCCGAAACCGAGGGCCAGCACTTCGAGCGCCGGAGACTGCGCGTCCTCGTTGAGGTCGCGCCCGGTGATGCCGATGTCGATGACGCCGCGCGAAACGTACGTCGCGATGTCCCGCGGACGCAGGAAGAAAAACTCCACGTCGTTTTTCGCATCGGTTCGGGCGAGTTCCTTGTCGGAGCGGCGGCAGTCGTACCCGGCTTCGGAAACGAGCGCCGCAGCGCCGTCCGAAAGCGAACCCTTGTTTGGAAGTGCAATCCTGAGCATTTTCATTTTCCCCCGGAGAAGCGTATGTCGGCGGCGGCGCGGTGTCCGTCGAGTCCTTCGATGTCGGCAAAGGCGCGTATGACGGGCAGGGCGGCCCTCAAATCCTTTTCGGCATAGCGCACGACGCTCGTGCGGTGGCGGAAGTCATCGACCGTGAGACCGCCGAACTTGCCGGCCGCCCCGCCGGTCGGCAGCACGTGGCTCGGACCGGCGGCGAAGTCTCCGGCGCTCTCCGTCGTCCAATGCCCGGCGAAGACCGCTCCGGCGCGCGTCGCGAGCGGAATCCACGGCTCCGGATGCCTTGCGGCGATTTCGAGGTGCTCCGGCGCGAAGCGGTTCACGAGCGCCATGCCGCTTTTCAGGTCCGGTGCCTTGACGATCAGGATGCCGCCGGCCGCGACGACGCGCTCCACGATGGCGCGGCGCCCCATGGCGGCGATGCGCCGCGGCAGCGCATCGGCCACGGCGCGGGCGAGCGCGGCGCTGTCGGTCACCAGCAGCGAGCGTTCGTGCCCGGAGCCGTGCTCGGCCTGAGAAAGGAGATCCGCGGCAACCCATTCCGGCCGCGCCGAAGAGTCCGCAAGAATCGCGATTTCGCTCGGGCCGGCCACGAGGTCGAGCGCGACCGTGCCGTAAACCTGCCGCTTGGCTGCGGTGACGTACGCGTTGCCCGGCCCCACGATCTTGTCAACTGCGGCGATCCCCTTGGCTCCGTACGCCATGAGGCCGATCGCCTGAATGCCGCCGACGCGGTAGATTTCGGTGACGCCGCACTCTTTCATCGCGAAGAGCACTTCGGGACGCACGGAGCCGTCCTTGCCGCACGGGGTGCAGGCCACGATTTCGGGAACGCCGGCGACTTTCGCGAGCGTCGCGGTCATGACCACGGTGGAAGCGAGCGGAGCCGTACCGCCCGGCACGTAAACCCCGACGCGCGCGAGCGGGCAGAAGCGTTCGCCGAGGAAGCCGCCGCCCGCAGTCGGCATTCTCCAGTCGGGGCGCATGGATTGCCTGGAAAACGCCGCCACGCGGTCGCGCGCTTCGCGGATGCGGGCCTTGGTTTCTTCCGGGAGGCTGTGCTCGGCCTTTTCGATTTCCCGTGCGCCGACGCGGATGGTGGCTGCGGTGAGGCGTACGCCGTCTATGCGCTGCACGGCGTCGATGATCGCCGCCATGCCCCTCTCGCGGATGTCCGCCAAAATCCCTGCGGCGGCTTTTTCGGCCGCAGGGTCGAATGTCGGCCGCGACATGAAACTTTCGACGGCGCGGCATTTCGAGCCTGGCCGCCATGACACCGCCGCAAACCGGGAAGCCGACACCTCCGCAGATCGGGAAGCAGACGCAAACCGGGAAGCAGCCCCATTCGCAGATCGGGAAGCCGACACCTCCGCAGATCGGGAAGCAGACCCATTCGCAGATCGGGAAGCCGACACCTCCGCAGATCGGGAAGCAGACCCATTCGCAGATCGGGAAGCCGACACCTCCGCAGATCGGGAAACAGACCCATTCGCAGATCGGGAAGCCGACACCTCCGCAGATCGGGAAGCAGACCCATTCGCAAACCGGGAAGACACTTTTGAATCCATGGTTGAAAACCCTTCGCCGTCGCATTCTACCACATGGCAGTCAACTACGTTCCAACCACGGATCCATTCCTACTCTTGAAATCCCACCCCCTTGACACCA
>JAFSUV010000098.1 GCA_017450425.1 Kiritimatiellia bacterium | reverse complement strand
CGACCTGGGCTGCGGGGACGGGCGGCGCTTCGTGGGATTCCGCCAAGCACGTCCTCGTCATCCCCGCCGGCGACTATCTCGTTTTCGACAGCGCCTGGAAAAGCGCTTCGCCAACCGCTTCCGGCACGTTCTACGGTGCCAATCCCGGGCTTTCAATCGTCCTTGACGGCGACTGTGCCATCGCCATCTCCAATGTCGTCGCCGTTTCCGGCAATGCCGAAAACGGCGTCAACTCCGTCATCGACCTTGCCGGCCACGACCTTGCGCTCGAACTCATCGGACGAAACACCTTTTCCGTAAAGGTCGAGACGCAGAACATCGGCCCGGCGATACACGTCCCAGCCGCGTCCAGCCTCACCATCGACGGCACGGGCTCGCTCTACGCCCACGTTTACGGCGGCGCGCCGGCCTGCATCGGCTCCAACTACAAGGAAGAGTCCGGCTCCATTACGATAAACGGAGGGACCGTTGGAGCCAATCACCAAGACCTCGACAAGTGCCGCAAAGGCGGCTCTCCCGGCGTAAACGGCGCGGCCATCGGATGCGGCGGCGCGGCCAATGCCGGGCGCATCACGATAAACGGCGGCGTAGTCGCGGCGACCAACGAATGCTGGGGCGCCGGCATCGGCGCTGGCGGCAACTACAATGGAGACGGCCACGACACCACCGAGGTCGCCGCCGTCGCCGGCGCGGGCGCATTCGACATTTTGATCGCGGGCGGCACCGTCACGGCGGTCGGCGGGCGCGACGGCGGCAGCGGCATCGGCGGCGGCCACTCCTACCGTCGAGGCTCCACCACGGGCGCGTGCACCTCCCATTGCCCGATCCGCATCCTCGGCGGCACAGTCGCGGCCACGGCGGGATCCTCTTCCACGGCCACCTGCGGCACCTCCGCCATTGGAGCCGCGATGGCAAACGCCGGGGCGGCGGTTGTCGTTGACGGCGCCGCGACGGTCATCGCCAACGCCGGAAATGCGAACAACCAAAACACGGTGAGCGGCTACAACCCCGTTTCCGCCGGATCGCTCTCGTTTACATGCCGCGATGGCGTTGAAGCCGGTGCCGAAGGCCACGTCTTCTTCTCCGCAAGCGGTTCGGCGAGCGTAAAGGACGTGATGCCGGAAAGCGAAGAAGCGCTCGCGGCCCTTCCGTGGGCGACCTACACGAAAGACGCCGTGCGTCAGGCACTCCAGCGCGCCTCGAATTCAAGCGGCGGCACCGATTACTCATTCGCCGCCGGAACGCAAAGCGCGGCTCTCGAAGGGCTGCCGATAACGGCCTTTTCGCTCGACGGCAGCGTGGCGCACTTCACCTACGCGCGCACGACCGGAGAACCGACGGACGCGCAAATCGAAGCGTTTTCGGCATGGTTCGCGGCCTTCGGGGAAGACGTCGTGGCGCTTGCCCGCACCGACCTTGCGGAAACTTCGGCCACGCCGCTTGCGCAGGACGCCGGCACGGCAGCCGACAATGGCGACGGAACGGCCTCCTTCGCCGTCACGCTCGCGGAGCCGCTCGCCCCGGCGCAGTTTTTCCAAATCGCCTGGTAGCGAATGGCGCGCGCTGCCGCTTGCGCTTTTTTTCCGACATTTGTATCATCCGTGCCAACCCCTCATTTTTTTTGAAAAATGGAACCCAACGCAAAAATTTACGTCGCCGGACATCGCGGCATGGTAGGCTCCGCAATCGTGCGGGCGTTGAAAGCCCGCGGCTTTGAGAACATCATCGCGCGAACCCATGCGGAGCTCGACCTTCGCGACCAGGTCGCGACCAACGCGTTTTTCGAGGCCGAAAAGCCGGAATACGTCTTTCTCGCGGCGTCGAAAGTCGGCGGAATCGCGGCAAACGCGGAAGCGCCGGCCGACTTCCTCTACGACAATGCCATGCTGGAGATGAACGCCATCCACGCCGCATGGAAAAACGGGTGCAAGAAACTGCTGTTCCTCGGATCGTCGTGCATCTACCCGAAATACGCGCCGCAGCCGATGCCGGAATCGTGCCTTCTCACGAGCGCCCTCGAGCCGACGAACGAAGGCTACGCGCTCGCAAAGATCGCGGGGCTCCGGTACTGCGCATACCTGAGGCGGCAGCACGGGGCGGACTTCGTGTCCGTCATGCCGACGAACCTCTACGGCCCGGCGGACAACTACCACCCGGAGCACAGCCACGTGCTGCCCGCGCTGATACGACGCTTTCACGAGGCGAAGATGTCCGGCGCGCCGTCCGTCACGTGCTGGGGCGACGGGTCGCCGCTTCGCGAGTTCCTGTATGTTGACGACCTGGCGGAGCTTTGCCTCACCGTGATGGAAAAATGGCAGAGCGAAGAGCCGGTGAACGCCGGTTCCGGGCGCGAAATCACGATCAGGGAGCTGTCGGAACTCGTTGCGAAAACCGTAGGCTACGAGGGGCAGATCCTGTGGGACACGTCCCGCCCCAACGGAACGCCGCGCAAACTGCTCGACATCTCCCGCGCCATGGGGCTCGGGTGGCGTCCGAAAACGACGCTCGAAGACGGCATCCGCGCCGCCTACGACGACTTCCTGCACAGTCCGATGCGCGTGGAGCGCTGACACGGCGCCGCGCCGCAAAGCCGCACGGGGTCAAAGCGTGATCGAAAGGACGGTCTCCGGTTCGGAGGCCGTCCCGGCGCGCGGGGAAACCGTGCACTCGCCCATGCGCGCCGGAACGAGGCACGAGCGCCCGAACGGAATTTCGAACTCCGCGCCGGACGGGGTCTTGACCGCGAAATCGCCCGACAAGGCGAACAGGACGCGGAACGAAGAGCCGTCCTGCACGAAGCGTTCCGGCCCGGAAAGCGTCCAGCGCTCCATCGAGAAGTAGTCGCTCCGCAGGACGCGTTCGCGGAGGTTGCAGGACGAAGCGGAGGGCATGGAATACGGGGTGGAGAGCGAAACCGCCGGCGCATGCCAGTCTATCACCTCCATCGCGCGGGCGACATGGAGGGGGCGCGGCTTGCCGTCCGCCGCGACGCGCCCCCAGTCATCGACGCGCCAGGTGGTGTTCGAGCGCTGCTGCACCTCAAGGACGAAACACCCCTCGCAAATCGCGTGCACGAGACCACCCGGCACATAGAGCGCCTTGCCGCGCTCGGCCTTGACCGTGCGAAGCAGCGACGGCACGGTGCGCGCCTTCACGGCGTCCGAAAACACGCGCGGCGTCACACCCTTTTTCAACCCGGCGCAAACCATCGCGCCGTCTGCGGCGTCGATGAAATACCACATCTCGGTCTTCGCTTCGCCGCCGAATTTCTCCGCCGCTTCGTCGCCGGGGTGAACCTGCACGGAAAGCCGCTTCGAGGCGTCGATAAGCTTCACGAGCAGCGGAAACGAACTGCTCTCGCACCACGAGCCGAGCAGCGAACCGCCGAAAGCGTCGCACAATTCCCCCAGCGTCGCGCCGTCGAAAGCGCCCCCTTCGACGAGCGACATCCCGTCCTCGTGCGTACTGACTTCCCAGGACTCCGCGCACTGCGCCGGCGCGTCGCTCCGGCGAAACCGCCCGGCTATCGCCGATCCGCCCCAAAGGTAGTCCTTGTAAACCGGACGCAAGAGAACCGGTTCCATGTCCTTTCCGAAAGCAACGCCGCTCATGGTAAAAACGCCCGGCGGGAGCCGGGCGCGAAGTCAGTGGAAATTTCCAGCTAGAGGGAGAGATACGGGTCGGAAGCGCCGGCCGCAGGCTCGAACTCCGGCACGGCGGGCCCGACGCGCGGCGCGACGGGCTCTTCGGCGACCGCAGGCGCCGGAGAAACGTCGCCGCGCACTGCGGAATCCGCAGCGGACGAAGCGCCGGACGAAGGGATGTAGATGGCCTTGCCGGCGCGGACCTTGCGGTCGTCAACAATGTTGTTCGCCTCCATGATGGCCTTGACGGAAGTGCCGTGGCTCTTTGCGACGCGGCCGAGTATGTCGCCGGGCTTCACGACATAGACGACGAACCCCGGCTTTTCCGGCAGGGTCGCCGCGGCCTTTTTGGCCGCCGCAGGAGCCTTGGCGACGGCTTTCTTCGCCACTTTGGACGCACCAGCCTTGTTGAGGCCGGTACCGGCGGCGGGGATGGCAAGCCGTTGACCGACGCGGATGCGGTTCGGATCCTTGACCGAAGGATTCGCTTCGAGGATCGCCTTTTCGGAAACATTGTGCTTGCGGGCGATGCGGCCGAGGATGTCGCCGCTCTGGACGACATAGGATCCGAAACCGGCGGCGACGGGCGCCGCGGCCGCGCTGGCTGCGGGTTCGGGCGCAGGCGCGGGG
>JAFSUV010000097.1 GCA_017450425.1 Kiritimatiellia bacterium | reverse complement strand
GGCTTGCGGTCGCCGAAGCGGGGCTTGCGCTCGCCGTCTTCCCACGGCTTGCGCCGCATGGGGCGGCTCTCGCCGTCGCTCCTGCGCTCCCAGGGTTTCTTGAAGGAAAAATCGCTCATTTCCTGCCTAGCGGTTGTTGCCGCGCGCCTCGTTTACGCGGAGGCGGCGACCCATGACTTCCGTGTTGTCGAGCCTCTTCACGGCGATGGCGGCCTCCTGGCGGTGCGGCATCTTGACGAAGCCGAAGCCCTTCGAGCGGCCGTTGTCGCGGTTCGTGACGACGTGCGCGTCGGAAACGACGCCGAATTTCGCGAATTCGGAGCGCAGGTCGGAGTCGGTCATGTCGAAACTCAGGTTTCCGACGTACAGTTCCACCTCTCCGGTGCCGTTGGGGTTGAGGAAGCCCGACGGGCGCTTGCGGTCGCGGTCCGAGGCGCGGCCGCCGCGGCCGGACGTGCGTTTGCCGCCGAGGGCGACATACGCCGCCACCCCGAGGGCCACCACGGCGAGAAAACCTGTTGCAATGAGTTTGGGATTCATTTTGAAGCGTTTGGATTTGATTGTTTGCTATTTTGCAAGCGCTTCGAAAAACGTGCGGATGAAATCCGGAGTGGAACTGCGCAGTTTTTCAAAAGCCGCTTTTTTGCGTTGTTCGATTTTTTCCACTGTGACGCCGAAGTGCTTCGCCGCCTCTTCCGGCGTGTGCGGCTTGCCGTCGGCCATCCCGTGGAGGAACTTTATGAGGTCGCGGTCTTCGGCCGGCAGCTCGGAGGAAATCTTTTCGAGCGTCGCGGCCATGAAGCCCTCTTCCGCCTTGGCGGAAGCCGCTTTGCCCTTGCCGCCCTTTTTGGGCTGTTCGGGGGCGGCGGCCGCGTTTTCGCCGGCCTGCTTTTCCTTCGCGGCGGCCTTTGCGGCTTCGGACGCCTTTTCGGACAGCAGCTGCTGCGCCGGAGTGGGCATCGTCTCGTCGTTGATGTAGCCTTGAAGGCGCCGGAGGCGCGTCGGGTGCCGGAGTTTGCGCAGCGCCTTCGCCTCGATCTGGCGGATGCGCTCGCGCGTCACGTTGAACTGCCGGCCGACTTCTTCGAGCGTCCTCGAATAGCCGTCGGTGAGGCCGAAGCGGTGGTCCAGCACCTCGCGCTCGCGCGGCGTGAGCGTGAGCAGGACGTCGTGCAGCTGCTCGCGCAGCAGCGTCTGCGACGTCATGTCCGCCGGATTTTCGGCCGCGGCGTCGGGGAGGACGTCCCCGAAGTGCGCGTCGTCGCCGTCTCCGACCGGCGACTGCAGCGAGATCGGCTGCTGCGCCATCTTGAAAATCTGCCGGACTTTTTCCACCGAGACGTTCATCTCTTTGGCGATTTCCTCGGCGGTGGGGTCGCGGCCGATTTCCTGGACGAGCTTTTTCTGCGAACGCTGCAGTTTGTTGATCGTCTCGATCATGTGGACCGGGATGCGGATCGTGCGCGCCTGGTCGGCGATGGCGCGGGTCGCGGCCTGGCGTATCCACCACGTGGCGTAGGTGGAAAACTTGTAGCCGCGGCGGTACTCGAACTTTTCGACCGCATTCATGAGCCCCGTGTTGCCCTCCTGGATGAGATCCAGAAACGACAGTCCGCGGTTCATGTACTTCTTGACGATCGAAATGACGAGCCGGAGGTTCGCCTCGACCATTTCCGTGCGCGCCCTGTGCCCGTCGCGCAGCGCCTCGCGGAGCGCGTGGAACTTGTCCCGCAGGAGGTGCGTGAACGCCTCCGGGACGCTCTTGGGCGCGCCGCCCGGACGCGCCGACTTCCACGACGCCCTGAGCGGCAGGAGCGCCTCCGGCGCGAAGTCGAGAGGCGTGAAGCAGGCGTTCTGGATCTTTTCGATCGCCTCCATCTCGTGCCGCACGAGGTCTTTCGCCTTCTTGTTGACGCGGCGGTTCGCGCCGCCGTTTTCAAGGAGGCGCTTGTGCTGCCCCACGTGGAAGCGCCAGTTCGAGAAGAACTCGTCGTCGCGCGTCACCACGGGGTCGAGCGACGAGCCGCTCCCGGCGGACGTGCCGACCGCCGCTCCGGCGAGCGACTCGATTTCCTTTTGCTTGAACGAGAGCTCGATCACCGAGTTGAGGAAGCCCTGGAAGTGGCGCATGTAGCGGCGGCAGTAGCCGTCGGCCTTGCGCGACGCCTTCGCGAGCTCGGGGCTTTTCTCGCCCTTCGCGGCCACGATCGCGCCGAGGATTTCCGCCGGGACGCCCGACGAGAGGAACTCGGTGCGGACTTCCTCCATGCCGGCTATCTGGCTCTCGAGCGCGCGGCGCAGGTCCGGCAGCTTCTTCAGGTAGTTGAAGCGGTTTTCGACGTACTTGTCGGTGACGATCCTGTCGAAGCGCTCGCGGCCGTCGGCGATCTGGTCGATCACTTTGCGGTAGAAGCTCGGGGCGAACGCGAACTTGTTGAAAAGCTCGCGCACCGTCTTTTCCGATTTTTCGATCCGCTTGCAGATATCGACTTCCTGGTCGCGGTTGAGAAGCGGCGTCTGCCCCATCTGGTGCAGGTACATCCTGATGGGGTCGTCGAAGGATTCCGCCTTGACGGGCTTTGCGGCGGTGTCCGGCTCCGCGGCGTCGCTTTTGTGCTCCGCGGTGTCCGGGTCGCGTATCTCGATGCCGGCCGCCTGCACTTCGGCGAGGAAGTTCTGGATCTCGGTGTCTTTCGTGACATCGGCCGGAATGACTTCGTTGAGGTCGTCGAAAGTGAGGTAGCCGCGCTCGGCGCGGTGGAAGAGCTCGCGCAGCTGCGCGGTGTGCTCTTCGTGCCGCGCGCGGGACTCGTCCGCAGCCGCTTCGGGGGAGGCGAAGTCGTCCGAGTCGAAGCCGAAAATGTCGTCCCCGCCCGAATCGTCGCCCCGCTCCTGCCGCCCGCCGGCCTGGCGCACGAACATGTCGTCGTCTTCCGTGAGGAAGTCCGTCGTCGTGTCCTCTTCCGAGTCCGTCGTCGCGGCTTTGCCGAGGGAGCTGATGAACTTGTCAACGTCGAGCGCCGCCGCTTCGGCTTCGGCCCGCGTGAGTCCGCCGTTTTTCGCCCGGACTTCGCTTTCCGCAAGCGTTTCGTCGCCGGGGAAGACGACGCCGTCCTGCAAATCGTCCGCCGGTTTCGCGACGTTCGCCGCCGAATCCGGCTTTTTGTGGTGCGACCGTTTGGGCGGGACGGGGGCCGAAACCTCCTTTGCCGCCTTTTTCACGGCGGCGGCGCTCTTCTTCGCCGGCTGCTCCTTTTTGGCCGGAGTTTCCTTTTTGGCAGGCGCCTCCCTCTTCTTCGGAGGCGCTTCCCTGACCGGGGCTTTCTTCCTGATCGGAACTTCCTTCTTGGCCGCAGCCGCTTTCTTTTGCGCCGCGGCCGGTTTTTTGGCCGCAGGCGTCTTCGGACGCGCCGCCGCGGTTTTCGCGGCGGCCTTCGCCGCCGGCTTTGCCGCCGTCGGGCGCGAAACCTCCTGGCGGGGTTTTCCGGATTCTTTTTTTCTAGAAGAGGCCATGGCTTGCAGAGAAGATTGTGTCTTCGCGAAAAAACGAGAATATTTCGAGAATAGGGAAGTTTGTCGTAGGTGCGGGGGCCTGCGCGGCGCGCGCCCCGGATTTTAGTCGGTGGTATCTACCGGAGCCTCGGTCCCGGGTGTCCAGCCGCGGTTCAGGAACCACGCGGTGTTGCCCTTGCCATCCTGAAACGGATACACGGACTCTATGTGCCCGTCGAAAAACACGGCGAGGGCGATGCTGCCTTTCGATCTGTCGGCATTCGGGTGCACGGCGTAGATTTGCTCGACGTCATCGCCTGTGCTGTTCCATTTCTTCGGATTGATGCAGCCGTCGTGGATCCACTTGCCGTCGCGGGCTTCGGCGAGGCGCGATCCGCGGGTTTCGGAAGTGCCGCTTGCAGGCTCGACTTCGGTGAAAAGCAGCAATTTCGACGGCTCCGGGATGTGGCCGCCGTAAGTGTACGAAGTGCCGATTTTCGAGGAGAGCCGCTCCCAGGCCGTGCGTTGCGAGCAGCGGAAGAACGCGTTCATCGCATACGTGCGGTAGATGTTCGAGCCGTTTTGATCCTTTGCGCCGTCGCTGCTCTCCTCGAACTCGATCGCCGGGGCGACTTTTGCGCGGATGAGCGGGCAGACGTAAAACTGCAGGTCGCCGACATAATCGAAAAGCTCGCCGTTTTCGACCGCGAACTTGGCGTCGGAGCCGATGCCGAGGTCGTCGCGGAAACTTCCGGCGTGCGACTTCGTGTTGTCCTTTTCCCACGGCATTTCAAGCCCCGCTTCGGAGCGCCCCGAAGGAACCCATGCGACCCAGCCGCGGCTGCTGCTTTGCGAATAGGTGCCGGCTGTGGAGTTGTAGAGCTCGTGCGACTGCGCGGCGGGCGTGTTGCCGTTGTGGTCGGCGATGTAGCTCAGGACTGCGGCGTGGAGCTGCTTCAGGTTGTTGCGGCACTTCTGCGCCTTCGCGCTGTCCATCGCCCGGCTGACGCGCGGCGTCACGATCGCGGCGAGAATCCCGATAATCGCGATCACGACCATTATCTCTATGATGGTAAAGCCGCCGCACGAAGCCGCTGCGGAGCGGCGGAGGCGACGGCAAAGGCCGCGACCGGAGGAAAAAAGTGTAGGTGTTTTTGAAAACATGGCTAATAATTGTACCAAAAAATTTGTGGAAAGCAATAGAAAATTCGGCCTGCGTTTTTGGTCCGGGGCGCGACCGCATTTCTGGGGGGCTTGTCAGGCGTAGAAGCGCGGATGGCCGTCGATGGGGGCGTCGGCCGGGAAGGGCTTTGAGGCCGCCGAGAACGCGCAGGACGGGGTAAATCCCAGGGTTTCGGCGTCCGGCGCCGGGGCCGTTCCGGAGCCGGCTTTCCATGCAATCGCCTTCCGGGTGCCGTCCTGCGCGCGGAACACGAGCGCCCACGCGCCACCGGCGCCGCCGCGCACGGGGGCGGAGATGTAGTCGCAGCCGCGCAGAAACGCGAACAGAAACTTCAGCGCCTCGAAGGCGGGGCGGGGGCGCCAGGCGGCGCCGGGGGCGGTTCCGGGATCGACGAGGCCGAACCCGTGCGCGGCGAGCGACCAGAAGCACATCGACTCGGCGTGTCCCGAGCACACGCCCAGGAGGAACCAGCGCACGGCGAAGGCCGCGGCGTCGTCTTCCGGCACCGAGGGGTCGCCGGAGCGGACGCCCGGAGACACGTACGGCGAGCCGACCGGCGACCATTCGCCCGTGCCGGCTATCGGCCAGTTGAACTCGCTCACGACGAGCGGCG
>JAFSUV010000096.1 GCA_017450425.1 Kiritimatiellia bacterium | reverse complement strand
GCTGGACAACGCCGTCGCGGTGGCGGCCGCCGCCGCCGCGCTCGAGCGCTGGGGGAGCGCATCCGAAGCGGCGCCGAGCGTCGTGGCGAGTGCGGACGGCGCGGCCGACGTCGTCCTCACGAACACGCTCTTCGCGGCCGTCGAAGCCGGCGCCGGCGCGGGGAAGGTCTCGATACAAAACCGGGGCGCTTCGCGCATCCTCGTGGAGCGCAGGGTCGAAGGTGCGCCGCAGGCCGGATCGTTCGCCGCAACGACAAACGGCATCGCCGTCGCGCGCCGGTATTTTTCGCCGGACGGCGAGCCGCTCGACCCGGAAGACGGCTCGATAAGGCGCGGGGACACCGTTTTCGCGGAAATCTCCGTTATGCCGTTCCCCGACGCCGGGGCGACGCTTGAAAGCGTCGTCATCGACGAACTTCTGCCTGCGGGGCTGGAGCCGCAAATCGGCGCCGAAGCGCCGCAAAGAAAAGGCGGCGCGCCCGCTCTAAACACAATCCACCGCGAAGTGCGCGACGACAGGATCACCGTGTTCGCCGGCGAATTTTCCGGCGAGCGCGTATTGCGCTACGCCGCCCAGGCCGTCTCCGACGGCTCCTTCGCGCTGCCGCCGGTGCAGGCCGGCGAAATGTACAGGCCTGGAATCACCGGAACCGCCGCGCCGGGCAGACTCGTAATCTCCGAATAGCCGGCAGGAGCGAAGACCCGTGAAGACCGCAGTCAAGATCGTCTCACTCGCCGCCCTTGCGCTTGCGCTCGCGTCGTGGATCGTTTCGCCGGCGGGATCGAGCCGGCCTGTGCCGGAGGACATCCTCACCGTGGCCACGTGGAACATGGAGTGGTTTCCGTCCGGCTGGCCGGAGCCGCGACCCGAAAAGGACGAGCGCGCGCGGATCGAAGCCGCGGCGGAGGGGCTCAGGGCGCAGGGCGTACCGGACATACTCGTGGCGCAGGAAGTGCGCGACGCCGGGGTCTGCGAGGCGTTCGCCGGAGCGCTTGGCGCGCGCCACCGCCTTTCGCTCGTCTCGTGTTCGGACTTTTTCTACACGCCGACGAACAGGAGTTTGCAGCAAGTGGCGATTTTTTCGCGCCATCCGGCAGTCGCCGCAGGGTCGGAAGACTGGGTCGCGGGCGACTTCGTCTTCCCGCCGCGCGGATTCACATGGGCGATCCTCGACGTGCGCGGCGAACTGATCGCGGTGTTCGGCGTGCACCTCAAGAGCAACTACGTGCCGGAAGGGAAGGACGAAAAGCGGCAAGCCGCGCTCAACCGCCTCAAGCGCGAACTCGCCGCGCGGCAGCTCGTGGAAAGGGCGGCCGAAATCGCGCGGACAAACGGGTGGAACGTCGGGAAAATCATCCTCGCCGGCGACTTCAACACTGCGACGGAGGACGAACGCTACGCGGACGAAAAGACAATGCGGACGATCTACGAGGCCGGGTTCCGCGACGCATTCGACGGCATTCCCGAAAAGGACAGGCCGACCCTCCCCGCGAGCGACCGGTATCCGGCCGCCACGTTCGACCACATCGCGGCGAAAGGGATGGGCGAACCGTTCGCGAGGCGGGTAGGCGCATTCGTCCCGGTTTCGGACCACGCGCCGCTCTACGCCGCATGGCGCATCGGCGCGAAAGAAAAAGACCGCTTCTGATGATATACTCGCCCACGTCGGGCGCACCGCCCGCAGTTTTTCCCGGAACGCAAAAAAAATGAAAGTTCTCGTCACCGGCGGCGCCGGATACATCGGCAGCGTCGCCACAAAGCATCTTCTCGACGCGGGGCACAGCGTCACGATCTTCGATTCGCTCGAGCTCGGCCACGTCGAAGCGGTCGATCCGCGCGCCCGCCTCATCGTGGGCGACCTGCGGCGAGAGGCGGACATCCTCGAAGCGGTGCGCGCCGAAAAGCCCGACGCCG
>JAFSUV010000095.1 GCA_017450425.1 Kiritimatiellia bacterium | reverse complement strand
CGCCTCGGCGGAGCTGAGCCGCGCGTCCCGCCCCAGCAGCACCCTGTCGGCGCCGAGAAGCGCCGGAAGGTGCCGCCCCACGCGGTAAAAAAGGTCGGCGGAAACGTCCTTCCCCCAGACGCCGCGTATGTCGTATGCGTGAAAGGCGCTCATTTTCAGACGGCGAACTCCGGGTTGCGGATGCGGAACCGGCGCAGCCCCTTGGCGGACAGCGACGGGTTGAACATGACGGCGCAATCGAGCCCGCCGGAGTTGACGGCCCGGACGCGATCGGACTTGAGCCCGGCCTCCTCGGCGAGCTCCGGGTTGCCCGTGATGACGAGCGAACCGTATCCGCCGGCGGCGGCTTTGGCGAGGAAGGCCCCGATGTCCTCGTACGTGTCGCGCAGACGCACGGGGTCGCCGATGCGGCCGCCGTACGGGGGATTGAGAACGGCCATGCCGCGCCCGCCCGGCGCGACGGGCGGCACGGTTGACGCCAGCACGTCGCTGCACTCGATTTCGACGGCGCCTTGGAGCCCGGCCTCGGCCGCATTCGCGGCCGCGGCACCGGCTGCGGCCGGATCCAAATCCGAAGCGATTATCGCCGGGGCGTTGCGCTTGCCCTCTTCCCAATCCTTGAAGGCCCGCGCCCGCTCCGCCGTAAGCACCGCAGGCTCGAAACACGCAAGGTGCAGGAAGGCGAAATTCTCGCGCACCAGGGCCGGAGCGCGGTTTTGCGCAATCCAGGCGGCCTCTATCGCGATCGTGGCGCCGCCGCACATCGGGTTCAGGAACGGATCGCGCCCGTTCCACTCCGAAGCCATCACCAGCGCGGCGGCCAGAGTCTCGCGAAGCGGCGCCTCGGACGAAGAGACCCTGTAGCCCCTGAACGACAGCGCGACGCCGGTGGTGTCGAGGTATATCGAAGCGCGGTTTCCGGCCCAGTGCAGAAACACGCACGCATCGGTGCGGTCGCTGCCGGAATCCGGGCGGCGGCCGCAAACGCTGCGCATGCGGTCGGCGATGGCGTCCTTCACCTTCAGCGCCGCAAAGCGCGAATCTCGGATCGTGGGGTTGTCAACCGCCCGATCCACGGAAACGTAGCCGTCGGGGTCGAGGTAGCGCTCCCACGGGATGGAAAACGCCTCTTCGTAAAGGTCGTCGCCGGTGCGGGCCCGGAAAACATCCAGCGCGTACAGGACCCGGTGCGCGGTGCGAAGGCGCAAATTGAGCCGGACGCAATCGGCGAGAGTGCCCTCGGTCGCGACGGAAGAGCCCATCGGCACCGTCCTGGCAAAACCGAGAGCGGAAAGCTCGGCGGCGAGAGTCGGCGCCACGCCCGGAGGGCATGTCACGACAATGTCGCTCTTTTCGTCGCGAAAAATCGAACCTTTGGCCATCTGAAAAAAAACTCCGTTGAAACCCCGCCTAGCCATGCCCCACGGGCTTGAAGCGCACGCGCACCGGCCTGTCGGCCGCTTCGCCGAAGCGGCGGCGCCGATCCTCGTGGTACTCGCTGTAGGAGCCCTCGAACCACGACACCTTCGAGTCGCCCTCGAACGCCAGGATGTGGGTCGCTATCCGGTCGAGAAAATAGCGGTC
This sequence comes from Kiritimatiellia bacterium, assembly GCA_017450425.1. Taxonomy (GTDB): domain Bacteria; phylum Verrucomicrobiota; class Kiritimatiellia; order RFP12; family UBA3636; genus UBA3636. The sequence goes on along the minus strand of JAFSUV010000095.1, from coordinate 1,038 downwards.
GTGGGACACCACCATCACGCACCCGCCGAAATCCTGCAAGCCTTCCTCCAGCGAGCGCAGCGTCGCCACGTCGAGGTCGTTCGTGGGTTCGTCGAGGAGAAGCAGGTTGCCGCCGCTGCGCAGGAGCTTGGCAAGATGCACGCGGTTGCGCTCGCCGCCGGAGAGCGTCCCGACCTTTTTCTGCTGGTCCGTCCCCTTGAAGTTGAAGCGCGAGCAGTATGCGCGCCCGTTCATGAGGCTCTTGGCGAGCGCGACGAATTCGTTGCCGCCCGTGATTTCCTCATAGACCGTCTTTTCCGGATCAAGGGCGTCGCGAAGCTGGTCAACGTACGAAATTTCGACCGTGGGTCCGACTTCGATCGATCCGGAGAGCGGCTTTTCCTTGCCGGTCAGAAGTTTGAAGAGCGTGGTTTTTCCGGCGCCGTTGCCGCCGATCACGCCGACTATGCCGCCGCGCGGCAAGTCGAAGGAAAGACCCTCGAAGAGGAGCTTGTCCCCGAAGCCCATGGCGAGGTCGCGGGCGCGCACCACGAGGTCGCCGAGGCGCGGCCCGGCGGGGATGCGGATCCGCAGCTCTTCTTCGCGCGTATCGACCTGCTGCGCCGCGAGCTCTTCGTAGCGCTTGATGCGGGCCTGGTTTTTGGCGCGGCGGCCGGAAGGGTTGGTGTGGACCCACCTCAACTCGTCCTCGAGAAGCTTGCGGCGGGAGTCGTTCTGCTTCTGCAATCGCATCATGAGCGCCTGCTTCTGCTCCAGCCACGCTTCGTAGTTGCCCTTGTACGGATAGGCGCGCCCGCCGTCGAGCTCGAGGATCCACTCCGTCACGTTCGAGAGGAAGTACCTGTCGTGCGTGACGACGATGAGCGTACCCTTGAACGCCTTGAGGTACGCCTCCAGCCACGCCACGCACTCGGCGTCGAGGTGGTTCGTCGGCTCGTCGAGGAGGAGGATGTCCGGATTGGAGAGCAGCAGCCGCGCCAGCGCGACGCGGCGGCGCTCGCCGCCGGAGAGCGGCGCGACGTTCGCGTCCGCGGGCGG
>JAFSUV010000094.1 GCA_017450425.1 Kiritimatiellia bacterium | reverse complement strand
TGCCGCCGCCGCAGACCGCGCCGTGGCGCTCCTCTACCTGCGCGGCGAACCGGATTTCGCCCCCGCCGCCGGCGCGCCGGGCCTTTCCCTTGACCCAGACCGCGGTTCCGCCGCGATCGACCTACCGCTCTTCTGCGGAGGCTTCGCCGAAAGCGGTCGCGTCGATGCCGGACCGCTGAGTTTTGAAATCGAGTCCTCGGCCACTCTTTTCGCCGCCTCGCTCGACGGCGCGCCAGTCCCCGCCGCGTCCCGCATCCTCCTTGCGCTCCTAACCGACGTGCAGAGCGCGGGCACCCGCTTTTCCGACGCCACGCGCACCGAAATCACCGCATGGGGCAAGGGGTTGCTCGTCGAAAACCGCGACGCCCGCGTCGAACTCCGCCTGGCCCCCGGCGGCCCGCCGCCGACGGTTTGGGCCATCGCCACCTCCGGCGAGAGGCTGGCCACAGTGCCATCCTCCTACGACCCCGAAACCGGCATCCTGCGCTTCACGGCCTCGACGAGCCAGCCATTCGGCGGCTGCCTCTTCCATGATATAATCCGCGAGTGACGGAACCCCGACTATGGACAAAGCCCCGATCGCAAACGCCGCCCCGGCGGCACCCGGCGAGGACTGGCCGCTTATCGTCCTGCGCCACACGCATAAAATGCACGGCGACCCGGAGACTGTCCGGCAGATCGTCCGCTGCCATGCGCTCCACCGGGGCGTGTGCGACGAGTTCTGGTTCTGCACGGCCGGGCGTCCGACGCCGGAAGCCGCTGCGGCGGAGGCCGCAAAAATCGCCGCATTGCGGCCGCTCTGCGACGAAGCCGGCATCGCCCTCGGCTATCAGCAGGGCCTCACGCTCGGCCACAGCGCCAGCCACGACGGCGAATACCGCCCGGGCCCCGGCGTCCAGAATTTCCCCGAAGACGCCTGGCAGATCGACAGGGACGGCAACCGCATCGGCATCCTCTGCCCCCGTTCGCCGGAAGTGCTCGCCTGGGAACGCGCCTACGCGAAAGCCATCCTTTCCGCCGCCGCACCGGTCTCCTTCTGGCTCGACGACGACCTGCGCCTCGGCATCTGCAAGCCCGACGGCTGCTTCTGCCCGCGCTGCCTCGCCGCCTTTAACGCGCAGACCGGCGCCGCTTGGTCGCGCGAAGCCCTCGTCGCCGCCCTCTTCGGCGATGGCGCGTCCGGCGAGGTTCGCGCCGCCTGGAGCGCCTTCAACGGCGAGTCGATAGCGCTCTTCGCCGCGCAGGTGCGCGCGGCGGCGGACGAAACCGGCTCGCCCTGCCGCCTCGGCTACCAGGCCGTCTGGGCAGACTGCACCTACACCGCGCGCGACTACGCACCGCTGCTCGGGGCGCTGTCCGGCCCGCAGGGCCGCTCCGTCGGCATCCGCCCCGGCGCCGGATTCTTCAAAGAGGCCGAGCCGCGCGGGATGGTGCGGAAATGCCTTTCCGCGGCCCGCGAGGCCGAGCGCAGCAGGGCATCGGGCCTCCCGGTCGCCGCAGTCTGCTACGAGCAGGACACCTACCCGCGCCATTCGCTGCACAAGTCGCCCGGCGCGATCGTGACGGAATGCGCCCTGGCGCTCGCCTCGGGCTGCGATTCGCTGTCGCTCTACTGGTTTCCGGCGGAGCGTCCGTTCGAGCCGGACGAATACGCGCGCTTCCTCGATGCCGTGGCCGCCGCGCGCCCGTATTTCGCGCGCCTTGCCGCATCGGCGCGCCGGACGCGCCTCGGAGGTCTTGCGCGCCACGTCGGCCCCCTCTCCGGCGAGCCGGGCTTCGACCTGCGCCGCGAAACCGACTTCGACATGGCCTGCGCCGGCATACCCGTCACCGTCGCCGAAGGCGCCCCCTCCGCATTCTACCTTGCGGACGGCGACGCGGGCGGGACGCCCCCCGGCCCCGTGCTTTCCGTCGCCGGCCTCGGCCAATACCCGCTTGCCTCTCAGCGCAGGGAATTCCTCGACGCGCTCGACGCCGCCACCGGCGGCGCATTTCCGGCGCGCATCGACGAGTGCCGCCCCCTTCGCATCCTGCCGCGCATCCTTCCCGGCGGCGCGCTCCAGTCCGTGACGCTGCTCAATCTCTCCATCGGCGAAACCGGCCCGCTCACGCTCCGTGCGCGCAACCCCGTTTCCGCCGCGCCGCGCCTTCAGACGCCGGCCATGGCCGCGCCCGCGCCGCTCGCCGCCGCAACCGGCGCGAGACCCGGAGAACTTGTCGTCGCCATCGGCAACCTTCTCCCCTGGCAGATCGCGACCGTATTCTTCGACTAGCGAAAACCGGGATATCCCGCAAATCCCGCCAAGGCGACAGCCCGGCGCGCGGCCCCCTGCGCTGCGCAATCCGCCGCCTCCAGCGTCCATAAACGGGCGTTTCGTGGAACCGCCCCTGCCAGAAAGCGGCTGGCAGGGACGCGCCCACGGCGCGTCCGTAGGGATTCGTTCGCCTTCTTCTCCGCGCCTCTGTTTCCTCTGCGCCTCTGTGCGAGATAAAAACTCTCCGTGCCTCTGCGTGAGACAAACGAACCTCTCCAAAGCAAAAAACTTTCATAAAAAGTTCCGATTTTGCCTTGACTGCGGGCGCGGTTTCGGGTAGAGTGCTCTGCGTTGCGGGGACTTTCCCGCGCACCCTGAAAACACCCAAAGGACGCTCCAATGAAAACGACAACGAACAACAAGCGGACAACCGCAAGAATAAGCGCACAGGGAGGGCCGCGCTCCGCCGCGGCCGCCGTCCTGTGCCTCGCCGTCTTCGGCGAGGCCGCGCTCGCGACATCATCCTACAACTACACCGCGGACGAGACCGTCTCCAGTCTCCCCGACCCGGACACAGTGACCGTCGCCGCCGGCGCGACCGTGACCGTGACGGGCGACGTGACCTCCACCGGCGACACCACCTCGGCCCGCTTCGAGAAGGCGGGCGACGGGACGCTCGTCCTCCAGGGCGACAACACCTTCAAGCGCCTCAAGCACAGCGCCGGCGCGCTCGTCTTCGACGGCGGCGCCACCACCGTGAGCGGCGGCAGCGGCGCGAATCAAGTCGGCGACGGAGGCAATTTCTTCATTGACGGCGACGAATTCGTCATCACGGTCGGAGCGAACGTGACGGTCGGCGCCGCCAGCACCGCAGGAACGCAGTACCCGATCCTCAGCGCGGTATCGACGGTCATTAACAACGGAAAGCTGGACCTTTCGGTGAACACGGCCCAAACG
>JAFSUV010000093.1 GCA_017450425.1 Kiritimatiellia bacterium | reverse complement strand
GCTGTCGGGGTTGAAGTCCATGAGGCGCTGCGCGGCGGCGACGGCGCTGTCGATGTCGCCGGCGGCGAGATTCATCGCCGCGACTTCGAAGAGCAGCCTGTCCTGCGGTATGCCGGCGACGCGCGCCTGCTCCATGTGCTTGCGGGCGGCCTCGAAGTCTCCGCGCATCACGCAGAGGCGGGCGAGGCCGACGAGCGCGTCCATGACGCCCGGATCCTCCCGCAGCACCGCCATGTACGCCGCCTCGGACGATTCGAGGTCGCCGCTTTGCCGGTAAACGTCGGCTATCAAGCTGCGGATGCGGCCGTGGTTCTCCACGGTCGCGCTCTCCATCGCCCGGTTGAGGGAGTTGATGGCCAGCGTTGACATGCCGGACATCGCCCAGCGCCAGCCGAGGTCGAGAAACGCCGACGGCGACGAGACGTAGCCGAAGGATGAAGAAAGGCTGCCACGCACGTCGATTTTCGACGCCGCGAGCTTCGCCTGGAGTTCGTTCAGCGCATCTTCGATTTCATGGGCCGCCTCCGGGTGGAGCCCCTTGCGGAACAGCGCGGCGCGGTTGAGGAGGCACGAGATGTTGTTGGGGTCGAATTGCGCGACTTTTGCGTAGAGATCCCACGCTTCGTCCGCCCGCTTCGCCCGTTCGAGCAAATACGCCACATTGTTCGCCGCCTGGGAAGCGCGCTGCCGTACGAACGCGGCGTAGAAACGGCTGCGGGCCGTGGCATCGTCGCCGACGAAGGCAAGCGCCTCGTCCATTTCGGAAAGCACCGCATACGCCTTTTCAACCGCCGCATCGAGATCCGCCTCCCCGTCGCTTTCGCGCGGACGGCCGATGAACACGACGCCGTTCGGCATGTCGTCGTACGGGCCGAGGTGCCAGAAGTCGGGCATGACCGACATCGCAAGCTCCTTGTCGGCCTCCGCCCGCCGCGTCACCCACTCCCGCAGGAGCGCCACGGAGCCGATGTTCGCCGCGTTTTTGAGCGCCACGTCCGGCAACAGCGCGGAAAGCTCCTCCATGCCCCTGCGACCCTGCGAGCCCGAAATGTTGATCGGGTGCAATTCGACGCCGCGCTCGGCCGCGCGAAGGCGAATGTTCGCATCGAGCATGCCGGGCGTGACAATCCACGGGCGCCCCTGCGCCCCGTCGATGCATGCGTCAACATAGCGGAACACGGCGGAGTTCGTGCGGCTGTCGGCATCGTCGGCATTGCGCCAGAGCGCGACCGCAAGGCAGATCGGGACCGATGCGGCGGCCGCCCAGGCGCGGCACACCGCCCGCCTGCGGTAAGACTTCTCTTCATCGCCGAGACCGGTGAGCGCGAGCGCCGCGAGGTGCGCGGCGAGATAGCCGAACGAGAGCGCCGTCATTGCATACGGCACGATCTGGAGCGATTCCACGTTGTAGAACTGCCAGGGAGAGAACCTTAGATCGAGCAGCACGCACAGCGTGGTGATGGCGCCGGCGGCGTGAAGCCCGGCCATCGCGGGGCCTCTCTCGCCGTTCACGCCGCGTCTCGCCACGACGAGACACGCGAGCCATGGCAGCACCGTGAGACCCAGCAGGATGAGCCACCATGCGCGCGGGATCGAGCCCATGATCCCCCCGGTTATGGCGCGCGCGAGGTTTTGGGCGACTACGAAAAATTTGGCGTGCTCTTCGCCAACGCCGCCGTAGGCGCAGTATTCAAGCGCATTGGCGGCAAGCACGGCGGCGAAAACCGCCGCGATGAGCGCTAGCACGCCGGCGAACTTCCCGACCGGCGGCTTGTTGCCGGTCCAAAGTCCAAGGGCGACGATGACGGCAACGAGAGGGAAGTGCGCAAGAAACACGCTCGTCTGCGCAAGCCCCGCCGCGTACAACAAGCAAAAGAGGAAGAGCGTAAGGCCGTTTTTCGCGATGGTGAAGCGGAAGAGGAGAAAAATGCAGAACAAAAACCAAGCGAGATGAAATGCGTACGGATACGCCTGGGTCGCCGTAGTCCAGTACGGTGCGCTCGTGGCAAGCGCGACCGCAGCCGCGGAACCGCCGATCATCGACACTGCGGTCGCCACGCCGATCGAATTGCGCTTGAGTCGCATCGCCCACGTTTCGCGATCGAACAGCGCCAGAATCATCTGCGAGAGCGCGAGATAGATTGCGCCTACGCCCAACGCGGAAAAGATGCCGAAGGCCAGCCCGGACGAGCGCGAGAGACCGAACGGAAAAACGCCCAAAAGCACGCCGGTCAAATGCCGCCACACGAAAAACCGCGGCTGGATGTTCGGCCTCAGGCCGGCGAGGCGCTCGAGCGTTTCGGCCGGCTGACCGGGCACGGCCTGCTGCGGCATGGTCGCCAGATAGAGCGCGAAGGCCAAAATCGACAGCGTCGCCGCCGCCACGAGATGCGGCAAAAGGGCTTGGAACGAGCGAAACGAGGCATTGAGACTCACGGCCTCGACGCTGGAAATCCTGTCGCCGGAATACGCCGACTCGCGCCCGGCGTCGTTTTTTCTGGGTGTCATGTGTTGCACATTCGTTTGACAAACTACTCCGATGATATCAAAACGCAAGATTTCCCGCAAGCCAGTCTCCGGGTGCGTCCAGCGAAAACCGGAATGAGGATGCGTGCGCACGGGAGGCTTGATTTGGGGCGGGAAGGCAACTATAATGACGGGCGACACGCACACGCGAACCGAAACAGGGGTTTCACCATGCAGGAAGAATTGCAACCGCTTCTCGAAAAAATCCAGTCCGAGGGCATAGCCAAGGCCAATGCCGCGGCGGCCGAAATCGTGGCCAAGGCCGAGGCCGCAAGGATCGTTTCCGAGGCGGAAAAAAAGGCGTCGGAAACGGCGCAGGAGGCGCAGGACGCCGCTGCCAAGCTCACCGCGCGGGCCGAAGAATCGCTGCGCCAGGCCACTCGCGACGTGATGCTGAAGTTGAGAGGCGACATAGACAGGACGTTTGAGGGCCTGCTTCTTCGCGATGTTTCGGCGGCGCTTTCCGACAAGGGTCTGCTTGCCCGGTGCATCGAATCGGCCATCGCCGGGCTGCGCGAAACCGGCGAAACCGGCGGGGGCGAAGTCCATGTCGCCGCCGCGGACGCCGACGCGGTCGCGGCCGCGCTGCTTTCTTCGGCCGTGGCGAAAGCCGGTTCGGGCGAAGGCTTTTCGGTGGAGGCGTCCGACGGCGTTTCCGCCGGCTTCAGGCTTTTCCTCAAAGACGGCCGCGTCGAGCACGATTTCACCGCCGAAGCGATACGCGACGCCCTCGCCGCGTCGATCCGCCCCGCGCTCGCGAAAATCGTTTTTGCGTCCAAGGACTGAGTCATGTCCTACGAGTATTTCGCTTCGACGCTTCCGCTGCTGAAGTTCGGCGACAAACCGCCGTTCGGCGGCGATGCGCTCCTGGCGGCGGCTGAAGGGGTGCTCGAAAAAGATGATTTCGATGCGTTGCGGGCATTGGTCGCCGGCGGCGAATCGCAGCACCCGTTCGCAGTCAGGTGGCGGGACTGTCTCGTCGAAATCGCCAACGCCGTGGCAAAGCGCCGCATCGCGAACCGCGAGAAGTCGAAAAGCGCCGCCGGCGGCGGAGGCGCGTCGGTACAGTTTTCGCCGCGTCCGCACGGCGACTGGCACTCGTCCGTCGAGGCCGGGGTCGCCGCGGCGTACCAGGAGTCCGATCCGCTGCGCCGCCACGTCGCGCTCGCGCGCCTCAAGTGGGATCTCGCCGGCGAAATCGCCGGAGCCGACGCATTTTCGGCGTCGGCGGTGCTGGCCTGGGCCGTGCGGCTCGGGCTATTGTCGGACCTGGCCGCAATCGACGCCGAAGCCGGACTTGCCGCGTTCGACGCGGCGGTGAAGGGGTGATGAAGCCGATCCCGAAAGCGCTCGTTTGCGGTGTGGCCGCGATGCTCGCGGCGGCAGTCGCCGGCGAGGCGATGCGGGCGAAAAAAAGCCGCGGCGGCGCCGGCAAAAGCGCCGAAGCGGTCGTGGCGGCCGGCGGCGGCGCCCGCTCGGTCGCCGCGCTTTCGAGCGTCATTCTCGGCGGCTTCCGCGGCGTGGCGGCCGACTTGCTGTGGCTCCGCGCCGGCCGGCTTCAGGAGGAGCGGCGATTCGTCGAGCTCGTCCAGCTCTCCGAGTGGATAACGGCGCTGGAGCCGGAATCGCCAGAAGTGTGGAGTTTCCACGCCTGGAACCTTGCGTACAATGTGACGGTCTTGCTGGGCAGGCCGGACGACCGCTGGCGCTGGGTCGAAAACGCCGTCGCGCTTCTTCGCGACAGCGGTGTCGCCATGAATCCGGATTCGCCGGAAATCAAGCGCGAGCTGGCCTGGCTTTTCTTGCATAAAATCGGGACGGATTCCGACAGCGCGGCGGGGTTCTACCGCACGAGCTGGGCGCGGGAAATCGCAGGCTGGCTCGAGCCGGACGGCTCGGCTCCGCCCGTTTTGTCGATGCAGGCGGGCGAGCTGGCCTCGGCGCTCAAGATGGATGCCGCGTTCATGCGGCGGCTCGAAGCGCGTTTCGGGAAGATCGACTGGCGGATGCCGGAAGCCTCGACGCTCTACTGGGGGGCGCTTGCGCTCGAAGACGCCACGACGAGCCGCGAACGGCTCTCCTGCCGGCGCATGGTCTATTCGGCGCTTCTTTCGATGATCCGCCACCACGGGTTGCTCAAGGGCGACGCCGCAGACGAAAACTGGCAGTTCGGCGCGGAGCCGAACTTCGCGCTTCTCGATGCCGCGGGCGAGTACCTCGAAGAGACGATGCGCGAGCATTCCTTCGGCGGCGTCCGCCACGCCTACATCGGCTGGCTCCACGACGCGATCCTGATACGCCTCGCGCAAGGCGAAACCGCGGCGGCCGGGATTCTCTACGGAAAACTGGTTTCGTTCTTTGCGCAAAGGGGAGTTTCGGACGTGCCGCCGCTTTCAAGCCTCGCCGACGCGCCGGACGGCCTCTTCACGGAACTGCTCGATCGCGCCGGCATACACTGAAGGCGTTTCCATCCAAACCTCTCTGCCCAAGCGAAAATGCACATCAACAGCGGAAAAACGGCATCGGCCGGCGGCCTAAAGGCGAAGGCGGCGGCCGCCATTGCGTGCGCCATGGCGGCGGGGTTCATTTGCGGGTGCGCTTCGCCTCCGACGGGCATGGCGCGCGACGCGCACCTTACGTGGAAGGGCGATCCCGGCGCACGGAAAATCGCGCAGGTTCGCAAGGCGGGCCCGTTTTGGGAGCAGGTCAGCACGGCGGACGGCGCGCGCCGCGAATCGTGGCGGCCTCTCCTGCACACGCGGATAGAGGCTTCCGAGCCGGGCACGGCGCTGTCCGAGTGGTTCTGGCCGATCTATTCGCGCAGTGAACGCGCCGGGCAGACCGCGTGGCGTTTCCTCGTTTTTTCCGGCATGACAAAGGACGAGACGCAGCGCACTTCGGTGCAGGAGCGGACGTGGCTCTTCCCGTTCTGGTTTTCCGGCACGTCCAAGCAAGGCGACGACTACGCCGCGCTTTTCCCGCTCGGCGGCTCGATACGGGAAATGTACTACGACAAGATTTCCTTCGCGCTGTTTCCCGCGTGGGTCGCCTGGGAACGCAACGGAAACCGGTCGTGGAGCGTCCTCTGGCCCGTCATCCAGCGCCAGACCGGGCCGCGCCGGGACGCAATCCGCATTTTTCCGCTGTGGGGAAGGTCGCACTTTGAAGACCACTACGACGCATCGTTCGTCCTGTGGCCGCTTTGGACCGAGTCGCGCCGCGTGGGCGTCAATCCCGGCACGGAATGGATGCTGTGGCCCCTCGTCGGCCACGCGACGAGCGTGAACGAGAGCGCCTGGTATTTCCTGCCGCCGTTCTTCTCGCACGCGCGCGGCCGCGGGAAGACCCCGATGTACCGCAAGACGTGGGCGCCGTGGCCGCTGGTGCTCGTGGCGGACGACAAGACGGGCCACCGCCGCCGCTTCCTGCCGTTCTGGTCGCACCGCTGGCGCAGCGACGGCAAGGCCGAGACGCACACCGTGATGTGGCCGTTCTGGAGCGATCGCAAGCTCGATACCGACAAGTGGCGCAAGCGCGAATGGACGCTCTTCCCGGTCTATCATTCGTCCCTTTCCGAAAAGGCCGATCCCGGCGCCGAAGGCGGCTATTCGCTTCAGGAGCGCTACACCCGCGTGTGGCCGCTCTGGTCGCGCCGGTACGACGACTCGCGCCGATTCACCAAAATACCGGACTTTTCCCTCCAGAAGCGCGCCGGCCCGCTCGAAAGGAATCTTCTCGGGATGTTCACGCTCTACACGCGCGGCGAAAACACCGGCGCGGACGGTGAAAAAACGCGTGTCGATCACGAAGCGCTGTGGGGGCTGTGGCGCAGCGGCCACGGCGATGGCGACGAGTGGGACTGGTCGCTCCTCGGCGGCTTTGCGGCTCTTTCGCGCAAAGACGGCGGGCCGCTCAAATGGCGGCTCCAGTGGTTGCTCGGCAACGATGAGTAGAGGCGTGCGCTCCATGACCGGCGCGGCGCCGAAGATCGAAGCCTACGAGC
>JAFSUV010000092.1 GCA_017450425.1 Kiritimatiellia bacterium | reverse complement strand
TTTTTCCCAACGATCCCGAATCAACTGCCGACGCGGCGCCCAAGCGCCGCCGTGGGCGTCCCCGCAGGACTCAGGCGCCGCAGTCCGTCGCGGTGGATGTGCCGTCGCCTCCCGCTGCGGATGCCGTGCCGCCTCCGCCCGTCGCAGATGCCGTGCCGCCTCCGCCCGTTGCGAATGCCGTGCCGCCTTCGCCGTCCGTCGCGGATGCCGCGCCCTCTTCGCCCGTGGATGTCACTGACGGCGGCATGGCAGGCGCTGACATGCGCCTCAGGCGCGAAGCGGCCATGCGGATGAAACGCGGGATCGACGACATGAGCGATTCGATTGCCGCGATGCAGGCGTTTTTCGCGAAGAAGGCCACGACGCAAACGGCGATGGCGCAGCAGGCGAAAAACATCGCGACAAAGGCGGCGAAGCGGGCTGCGCGGGAACAGGCCGCGAGGGCGTCTGCGGCGAAAGCCGCCGCGGCGCGGCTTTCGGATGCCGCTCCGCAAAAGCCGAGCCTTCCGCAAATCCCCGGAAAAGTGCGTCTCGACAGGTGGGGCAGGCCGATGCAGCCGCAGCCGGAATCCGCAGCGGCGGCCGCGGCCGCAACGGCGACGGCAGGCGACGGCGTACCGGCGCTTCCGATCCAGCCGGTGCAAAAGCGCGAGCTTCCGCTCCTCGGTTCCGTCGAGCTTCTGCGCTGCGGCGCGAGCGATCTGGCGGCGCTTGCCGAAGAAGCCCGAATCGGCGAAAACGGCGGCGTCGCGTTTGCCTCGCGCCACGATTTGATTCTGGCGCTCATGGCCGAACACGCCCGCCGCGGCGGAGCGGTGGAAGCCGAGGGGTACTACATCCCGACGAAGGAGCAAGCCGGCGTGGTGGTGTCCGCGCAGAACGGACTGCGGAGAACTCCGGCGGACGTCAGAGTCTCGGCGCAATTCGTCATGGCCACCGGGCTGCGGCCGGGCGACTACGTGGTATGCCGCGCGACTCCGAACACGGCGGGCGCGAAGGCGCCGCTGTCGTTCGAGGCGTCGGATCTTGTCTCCGTAAACGGCATCGCGCCGAAGAAGGCCTGCCGCCGGCTGCCGTTCGACGCCTTCCAGCCGTGTGCGCCGTGCCACCGCGTATTCCTTTCGCCGCAGGGGGGTGCGCGCGGCTCGTGGGAAGAAGCGGCGGACGGAGCGTTTCCGCTCGCCGAAGGCGCCCGCGCCGTACTGGCCCTGCCGTTTTCGCCGCTTTTCAGGCCGTCGCGGCTTCTGGCCGGTCTGGCGGATTCCATCGCGGCGGCGAATCCGGCGCTCGAAGTCGTGCTGGCGCTCTTCGATCCCGATACCGGGACGATGGCCTCCATCAACGCCAAGAACGCCGAAGACCGCGAAACCGGGCGCAAGGCGGCGCTCGAAGCGATTTTCCAGGATCCTGCCGATCACGCCGACCGGGCGGTCTCGTTTTCGATGGCGCTCTGCGAAATACTTCGCCGCAGGGCGGCGAACGGGCGGCGTGTGCTGCTCGTCACGGACGCCCCAGGCCCGTTTTCGCACGGCTTCTCCCGCTCGTTCGCCGGAGAATGCGCGATGCAGCCGGACTCGGCGAGCGAAAGGGAGTCGGCGGAATTCCGCCGCCTGTGGAACTCGGCGCGCGCGCTCGAAGGCGCGGGCTCGATAACGGTCATGGCCTCCCTCGGCATCGAATCGAAGGCCGGCGCGCTTCTCTTTGAAAAGATGCGGGCGGAAGCGGATTGGGCGCTTTCGCTTGCAGTCGAAAACGGCGAGCCTGTCCTGCCTGCGAAGCCTGGAGCCGGAGCGGCGTTTTCGCGCTTCAAGGCCGAGGCGCTCAAGCCGCCGGAAATTCCGGCCCCGCCGGTGAAGACCATCATGGCGCAAGACGCACCGCAGTTTGAAGAGCCGACGGTTTCTTTCGCGGAGCCATGAAAGGCGCGGTTTTCCTCGAGACGCTCCGGCCGGGGCAATGGACGAAAAACCTGCTGGTTTTCGCGTGCGGCTTCTTCGCGCTTGCGGACCGCAACCAGACGGTCGATCCGGTTGACGTCGCCGCCCGCGCGCTCGCCGCGTTTTCGGCGTTCTGCCTTGCGAGCGGCGCCGTTTACATCGTGAACGACATTCACGACCGCGCCTTGGACGCCATGCACCCGGTGAAGCGCACCCGCCCCGTGGCGTCCGGCAGACTGAGTCCGCGCGCGGCCGCAGTCGAGTGCGGCGTCGTGCTTGCGCTCGCCTTTGCGGTTTCGGCGCCGCTCGGAGGCGCGTTCACCGCAGCGGTGGCGGCGTATTTCGCGCTCCAGATCGCGTACACGTTCCGCCTCAAGCGCATCGCTTTCGTGGATGCCGCCGCCATAGCCGCCGGGTTTTCGCTGAGAGTCGTGGCCGGCGCGCTTGCGTGCGCCGTCGCCTTGTATCCGTGGATCGTCGGGTGCTCCTTCACGCTTGCGCTTTTCCTCGCGCTCGGCAAGCGCCGCGCCGAACTCGAGGAGTTGGGCGCCGAGGACGCCGGCCGGCACAGGGCGGCGCTGGGCGGCTACACGAAGAAGAGCCTCGACGTCTGGTGCTGCGTCGCGGCGCTTTCCTCGCTCCTCGGCTATTCGGCGTGGACTTTCGCGCCATCGACGATTTCGAAATTCGGCACGCGCGGCGCCGCCGCCACGATTCCCTTTGTCGCCTTCGCCGTTGGTCGCTACCTTTGGCTCGTCCTCACGGGGCAGGGCGGGGCGCGCCCGGAAACCGAGTTCCGCCGCCATCCGGAGATTTTGGCGGCGATAGCGCTGTGGATCGCCGCCTGCGTGGCGGTGTTCAAAGCATCGGCGGGTTGAGCGCGTCGAGCACCGGCTTGAAGGAGCGCCGGTGCTCGGGACACGGCCCGAGCGCTTCCAGCGCCTTTAGGTGCGCCGCCGTCGGGTAGCCCTTGTGCACGGCAAACCCGTATCCCGGAAATTTCGCGTCGAGTTCGACCATCGCCGCGTCCCGCACCGTTTTGGCGATCACGCTTGCCGCCGCCACGAGAAAACTCTTGCTGTCGCCCTTGACGATGGCGGTATGCGGGCACGGAAGGCCGCGCACCGGGAGGCCGTCCACGAACGCGGCGTCCGGAACCCCTCCCGGCAGCGCGGAAAGGGCGCGCGCCATCGCGAGGTGCGTCGCCGCGAGTATGTTCAGCGCGTCGATTTCGCGCGGCCCGGCGGAGGCCGCAGCCCAGCGCACGCCGGGAGCGCTCCTTAGCACGAGCGCC
>JAFSUV010000091.1 GCA_017450425.1 Kiritimatiellia bacterium | reverse complement strand
CTCGCCGTAATGCACATGGCTTCCGCCGGGGAGCGTGACGGCGGCGAAGGCGCCGCTGCGCTGGAGCGCGCCGTTTCCTTCCTGCGCGCGGTGCAGAATCCCGACGGCTCGTTCGGCGTCGCGGCGAGCGCCGGCGCCGGAGTTTCCGACCGCAACCTCGCGCTGTGCGCGGCGGCGCTCCTCAAACTTTACGAAACCGGGCGCTGGCCGGAGCTGTTCACGCCGGTCGATGGCGCGATAACGGCGATCCGCGAGCGGCTTGCCGCGCTGTCCGCCGCGCCGCCGCGCGAAGGCGAGGTGTACCTCGCGGCCGCGCTTGCGGTGGCGGACGATCTCGAATGGCCGGACTCGAAATCCGGCGCCATGCGCAACGCGCTGCGCCGGTTTTCTTCGTCGGACAACCCCGCGTTTGCGCCGTTTGCGGCGGCGGATTCGCTCTCCGGAGGGCGCAAGGCGCTTGGAGAGGCGCTGCGGAGCCTGAACCAAGCCCCGACGGCGTCCCTTCAGGGCAGCATTTCGTCGATTTTCTCGAGAAGCGCGGCGGCGGTGAAGCCGAACTTTTCCGCCAGCACGCCCGCCGGCGCGGATTCGCCGAAGTGGTCGAGCGCGAGGATCGCCCCTTCCGGGCCGACCCATTTCTCCCAACCGAGGCTTGAGCCGGCCTCGAACGCTATCCGGCGGCGGCACGACGGCGGAAGCACTTCGGCGACGTAGTCTTCGCCCTGCTCCTCGAAGAGTTCCCACGACGGCATCGACACCACCCGGATCGCCTTGTCCGGGCGGGCCTTTGCGGCTTCGAGCGCGATCGCGACTTCCGAGCCGGAGGCCATTACGACAAGATCGGGCACGCCGACGCCGTTTTGCCAGAGCGTGTAGGCGCCGCGCGCGGCGAGGGAAGCGGGCGGCAGGGCGGTGCGGTCGAAGACCGGGAGGTTCTGGCGCGAGAGGAAGAGGGCCGAGGGGCCGGTCCTGCGGGACACTGCGGCCAGCCACAAGGCGGCGGTCTCCGTGGCGTCCGCCGGACGCAACACGGCGATCCCCGGCGTGGCGCGCAGCGACGCGAGCTGCTCCACCGGCTCGTGCGTCGCGCCGTCCTCGCCCACGGCGTACGAATCGTGCGTCAGCACCGCGATCGCCGGCATCTCCGAGATCGCGGCGATTCGCAAGGCGGGCTTCATGTAGTCCGAAAACACGGCGAACGTGGCGGTGTATGGCAGGAACCATCCGTCGGCGATGATGCCGTTCTGGATGGCCGCCATGCCGAGTTCGCGCACGCCGTAGTGGATGTTGCGCCCCGAAAAATCGTCCGCGCAGACCGCAGGATAGGCGTCGAGCCACGTTTTGTTGGAGGGCGCGAGGTCGGCCGATCCGCCGACGAGGAACGGCA
The DNA here is from genome assembly GCA_017450425.1 of Kiritimatiellia bacterium. GTDB lineage: Bacteria > Verrucomicrobiota > Kiritimatiellia > RFP12 > UBA3636 > UBA3636. The sequence goes on along the minus strand of JAFSUV010000091.1, from coordinate 2,312 downwards.
ACTCGGCGGCGAGCGCCTGCAGCACTTTGCCGGATGCCGCGCGCGTGGCGACGGGCTTGGCCGGGTCGAACAGCTGGAGCTTCCCTTCGAGCCCTTCCGGGACGGGCTTGCGCGACAGCGCGTCGAAGAGATTCGCGCGCTCGGACTCGCCCTCCAGCGCCTTGCGAAGTTGCCGCGCGCTCTTGATGGCGGCGCGGTGCATGGCCTTGGCGCGGTCGGCCCAGAGGGCGCGGACGCTCTCCGGATCGTAGAATTTCTCTTCCGGCGGCAGGCCGAGTTTTTCCTTCGCGAGCCTGATTTCGTCTTCGCCGAGCGGTTCGCCGTGCGCTTTGGCCGTGCCGGCGCGGTTCGGCGAGCCGTAGCCGATGACGGTGCGGCAGATGACGAGCGTCGGGCGGTCGGACTTGCGGGCGCGCTTGAGCGCGGCATCGACGGATGCGGGGTCGAGCCCGTCGCACTTCAGGACGCGCCAGCCGTACGCCTTGAAGCGCGCCGCGGTGTCGTCGCGAAACGCGTCGGCGACGTTCCCCTCGATCGAGATGCCGTTGTCGTCGTACAGCACGACGAGGCGCGAGAGCCTGTGCGCGCCGGCGAACGACGCCGCCTCGTGCGAAATCCCCTCCTCCATGTCGCCGTCGCCGCACATCACGTAAACGCGGTGGTCGAAAAGCGGCGCTTCGCCGGGCTTGTTGAACCGGGCTTCCATCATCGCTTCCGAGAGCGCCATGCCGACTCCGTTGGCGAACCCCTGGCCGAGCGGCCCGGTGGTGACCTCGACGCCCACGGTGCGCGTCAGCTCCGGGTGGCCGGGCGTGCGCGAACCCCACTGGCGGAAAGCCTTGAGGTCGTCGATGGAAACCGGGAATCCGGCCTCGTGCAGGAGCGCGTAGAGGAGCGCGGAGCCGTGGCCGCCGGAGAGCACGAAGCGATCGCGGTCGTGCCACTTCGGATCGACGCCCGACACTCTCAAATGCTTGAGCCACAGCGTGGCGGCGACGGTCGCCATGCCCATCGGCAGTCCAGGATGCCCGGATTTCGCGGCCTGTACCTGATCCATCGCCAGTCCGCGCAAAACATTGGCGGCGCTGGCTATCTCTTCGTAAGTGATCATTGATTTATGCTCCATGAGTGGTTTGGCCGGCGTTCCGGCGTGTCAAATCGCATTTGCCCGAAAGCGTCGGGCGATTGTACCAAAAACGATACCGTCGAGGACGGTGTTCGAGGCGGCGCGGACTTCGGCGAACAGCGAGCGGCCCGAGGCGTCGATCGCGACCATGGCCGGAAAGTCGGCGACTTCGAGCGCCCAGCACGCCTCGGTCGCGCCGAATTCCTCGAGAAACCGGACGCCGGCCACTTTGCGGACGCATTTCGCAAGGGAAGCGGCCGCGCCGCCGACGGCCTGGAGATACACGCACCCGCATTCGCGGCACGCCGCGACGGTTTCTTCTCCCATGCCGCCTTTGCCGATGACGATCCTCACGCCTTCACGCCTTATGATGCCGGCCATGTACGGGTTTTCCCGCGCCGAGGTCGTAGGCCCTGCGGCCACGATTCTCCAGCCCTGGCCGGCGCGCAGGACGACAGGCCCGCAATGGTAGATTGCGCCGCCGCGCAAATCGACGGGGCTTGCGTTGCCCTCGGCGAGATGCTTGTGAAACCTGTCGCGCCCGGTGTAAACGATCCCGGAAAGCAGGACTTCGTCCCCGGCGCTAAGCCGCCGGACGCTCTCTTCCGCAGCCGGAAGCCCGATGCGAACGGTCGCCATGACTACCGCGCAAAGCACCTTGGCGGCGGAAACATCGGCTGCGGCCTCGCCGGGAGCGCATCAACGGTCGAAGGCGCCGCGTCCGCCGGCGCGGTCGAAGGCGCGTCCGCCAGCGGCGCCGCCGGCGTTTCGACCGCTTCCGGCGCCGGAGGCGGCGTCTTGCCGGTGTCGGTTTCGCTTCCGCCGCCCGAGAGCGACACGATCGCGCCGCCGACGGCCAGGACGGCCACAACGACCGCAGAAGCGATCGCGACCGGGCGCGAAGGCATCGGAAAGCGCATCGGACGGCGGGGAACGTCGGAAAAGATTTCGCCGGCGCCGAACGGGTCGCGACGCGGGCGGCGGCGCGGCTTGAAGACCTGCGAAACGGCGGCTGAAAGGCTCTTCAGACTTTCCGCCGCTTTCGCGCATACGCCGGGGCGGGCCGGCTCCCCGGCGTCGCCGCGCGAATCCGTGCGCCGATCTTCGCCGGCGGCGGAAACCGGCGGCTTTGCGCCGGGGCTCGCCGTCGGGAACGAAAACAAATCGGGCTCGCCATCGGGAGCGG
>JAFSUV010000090.1 GCA_017450425.1 Kiritimatiellia bacterium | reverse complement strand
TGTCGATGGCGGAATTGCCGGCGCCGAGTTTTGCGGCGTCCCATGCAAAGCCGCCGTCCTGCGGAGCGCGCTTTTCCGCTATGTCCAGCCCCGCAAGCACCTTGATGCGACTCGTCGCGGCCGGTGCCATTTCCGCCGGGAGTTTGCAGAACGGCTCGATCACGCCATCTATCCGCATCCTCACTTCCAACCCGTCGCGCACCGGGCAAAAGTGGATGTCCGACGCCTGCCTGAGCGCGGCGGCGCGAAGTATGCGATCGACTGCGGCGACGGGGTCGGAGCGGGAGTCCGCACCGGCTTGCGAGCCGCGCGCGTCTCCGTAAACCCGCAGCAGTTCTTCGCGCAGGCGCTGCCTGTCGGCCGCGAGGGGCCTGACCGGCATGCCGCATGCGGCGGCGATCGCCTCTGCGGCGCGGGCGTCCGCCGGGTCCGCCATGGCCACGGCGAGACTTCCGTCGATGACGCCGAGGGCGAGCGCCATGCGCCGCAAGGCGATGGCGGGCGGAATCTTGAACGCCCACTTCGGATCGATGCGGATGCTCTTTAGGTCAACTTCATCCATGGCGGTCCACCCCCATGATCCGGTTCGTGCGGGCGGCGAGGGTGTCGGGGTTGCGGCTGTAGCCCATGGCCGCAGATGGCGAGATGCGCCCCGCTGCGACAAGCGACGAGAGCGATTGATCCAGCGTGAACATGCCCATCGCCCCGCCGGTTTCGATGGCGCTGGCGAGTTGGTTCGTGCGCCCCGTGGCCACGAGGTTGGCGATGGCCGGCGTGGCGATCATGAGTTCGCACGCCGGTACGCGCCCGGCGCCGTCCTGCGTCGCCACGAGGTGCTGCGCGAATATGCCGCGCAGCACCATGGCGAGCTGGTGGCGTATGCCGTCCTGCTCGCCCGCGGGGAACACCGAGATGATGCGTTCGACCGCTCCTGCGCAGTCGCCCGCGTGGAGCGTGGTGAACACGAGGTGCCCGGTTTCGGCCGCGGTTATCGCGGTTCGGATCGTGTCGAGGTCGCGGATTTCCCCGACGAGTATGATGTCCGGGTCCTGGCGAAGCGCCTCCACCAGCGCCGAGTTGAAGTTCCTTGCGTCGCGCCCGATCTGGCGCTGCCGCACGAGGCATTTGGCGGAGTGGTGTATGTATTCCACCGGGTCTTCGATCGTGACGATGTGTCCCTCCCGCGTGTGGTTCAGTATGTCGATGATCGTCGCGAGGGTCGTGCTCTTGCCGGAGCCGGTCGGTCCGGTGACTATCGCGAGGCCGTCGCGAAAGCGGCAGAATTCGCCGAGCGTATCCGGGAGCTGCAACTGCGCAAAGCTCCTGAAGGATTCGTCCAGCCGCCGCAACGCGATTGCGCAGCCGGCGCTCTCGCGGAATATGTTGAAGCGGTAGCGTGTGCCCGAGCGCGAAGAGCATGCGCCGTCTATCGCGCCGGATGCGAGGAGCGAATCGACGGCGATGCCTCCGTCCGCAGCCATGGCTGCGGCCTTTTCAGGCGGGAGGGTCAGCGCGGCGAGCGAAGCCGCGGCCTTGCGGACGGCGTCGCCGGAGAGGAGCGAGCGCTCGACGGGGTTCATGACCCCTCTCAGCCGCATCCACGGCGGCTGACCCGCCGCGATGTGGATGTCGGAGCATTCGCTGCGCTCGCAGATGGCGAAGAGGCGTGAAAGCGTTTCGGAGTCTGGCGTATCGGTTGCCGTGGCGTCGGGAGAACTCATGGTTTGGTAAGGGCGTTAGAGGCAGATGTCGATTGCCCACTCTGCGGTGCGTCCGCGCGAAGCGTCCATGCGCACGCCGGTGACTACGGCCGGGCGCGACTGGCTCAACTTTTCAAGCGCCGCGAGGAGTGCAGGGTATTGCGCGACGATCGAGAAGCGCCGCACCGCAGGGCCGTCTATGCCCGCTCCTTCCTTTAGGGCGGCGGCCGGAGATCCGGCGTTGGCGGCGCTTGCGCGGCTGATCGGAGTCGAAGCCCTGATATGCACTCCGGGGGTCGTTTCAAAGACTTCAGTGACTCGACGGATGCGCTCCGCAGCCGGCGCGGCGCCCGCCGCGTCCGCTACTGGAACCGGCGCCAGTTCCGACTCCGCCGCTTCGCGCGCGAGGCGCGCGTCGTCGAGTCTGCGCCGTAGCGCCGTGCGTTCAAGGGAGAGGGCGTCGGGGGATCCGAGCGACGAAATCGCCCCTTCCATCGCGCGAACGCGGTCGGACAGCGGCGCGCGCACGAGAAGCGCGTATGCGGCGGCTACGCACACCGGAGCCGCGACGGCGGCGAAAACCCTGTCCTTTGCCGTGATTTTGAGCATGGCTACCTCCCGCCTCCCGGCATCGGCCCGACTGAAAACGAAAACCGCGCCACGGCACCGCCGTTGACGCATTCGATCTGGCCCGGATCCAGTCGCCACGACGCTTCGGAAAGCCCGGCTTCGAGATTCGCCATCGCGGCGGCCGCCGCATCGGGGGTCGGCGAAACCGCCGCGAAATCTGCGCCGCAAATGCGTTCTTCGGGATTGTCCTGCCGCGTCGGAGTCGCGGACAAAATGACGAACGAGTCTTGCGCCGCGCTTTCGATGGCGGCGAGTGCGCCCGGCCAGGCGCCGGCGAGTTCCCGAAGGCGCTTTTCGGCAAGCGTCCGCTTTTCGGCTGCGCGCCGCAGCGCTTCCACCCGGGCGGTGTGCGCCGCGATCTGCGAGCGCAGTCCCGAATTTTCCGCGGCGAGCGTTTCGCACGCGGCGCACACGGGCGAAAGTCTGGCCTCGGCGTGCGTGAGCGCGAGCCAATCTGCGGCGCAAATCACGGCGACTGCCGCAGTCGCCGCCGCGGCGGTTTTTGCGAGCGCGCCTCCGGACATGGCGCTGCGGGCGGGGCGGATGACGGGAATCCGCCTTTCAAACGGTTCGCCGCCGTCGGAGCCGATGCCGGAAAAAACTGCGGTGTCGTCCTCTTGTGCGAGAAAAGCGGTTGGGCAAACGCCCCACAACTTGCAGCGGGCCGCCGCGAGTTTTGCCTCGAATTCGGCGAATGCGGGCTTTTCCACGACCGCGACGCGCCACTGCCCGTCTGGCGCACGGACTGTCGCGGTGAGCGCCATGCCCGGCGCAATGCCGCAAAACGGCTCGACCTCGTAGAAGAGGGCGGCGTCGAGTTCCTGCTGCGAAAGACCCGATGTCTGGGCTTCTGGCAGGGAAACGGTCTGCGCAAAAACCGATTCGGCGGCTATTGCGACGAGCGGCGCGCGGCGTCCGGCGCGTTCGATGGCGGAGAGCGCCTGTGCCAGACTTGCTGCCGGGTGCCGCCCGCCATCCGGCGTGTAGAGCGTCGCCTCATGGCCGGAAAGCGCAACCAGGGCGTCGAATGCGTCGAACTTGCGCAATGAATGCGTTTTCATCTATCCGCAATCTCCAAAACGGCGTCGCGCCCCGGCCAGAGCGGGATTTGCCGGACGAAAGCGTCTCCGGAAGCCGGGAAGATTTTGACAAAGCGGATCCCCGGCGTCATCCCGCTTATCCGCAATTGCGATTTGTCCGCGCCTACTGTGATTGATCCGCCCGTGATTTTGTCGCCGAGCGGCGCATACCAGCACACCTTCGAGATCGAGCCCGGCGCAAATGTGAGGAGAATGGCCGAATCGGACCGGGAGAGCGCTTCCTCGCAGTCGCGCGCCTCGTGAGAGGCCGGAGTGCGCTCGGAATCGGCCATGCCGTCCGATCCGTAATGGCGTACCGCCGCGATCGGCTCGCCGGAGCGGCATTCGCCTTCGGCGTTTGTGGCGACGACGCGCGCGAGCCCTGCGCCGTCCGGCGTTTCGACCGGGTTGCCCCACGGGTCGCGCAAGCGTTGTGCTGCGGCGGACGGTGGCGCGATGTACGGTCCGCCCCATCCGCACGGCACGAGAACCGTTTCGTCGGCGATCTGCGGCGGTGCGCCGGCGGCGAGGTTTTCCGCCGAGGCCGGTCGGGCTTCGTACGGCCCGATGCCGCCAGGATTGGAGAAAAGCTCCGCGAGGGTGAGAGTGCCGTTCCCGTCATCGACTGCGGCGGGCATGCGTCCCATGTCCG
>JAFSUV010000089.1 GCA_017450425.1 Kiritimatiellia bacterium | reverse complement strand
GTCGAGGTAGCCCGCGCCGAAAAGATCGCGCAGACGATCCTCGCGCGTCGCGGCGACGGACACGCGGAGCGCGGCCGCGCCGTCGCACACGAGCCTGAAGGCGACTTCCGGCCACGCTATCGCGTGCACCAGCACCATCGCGCGGACATGGGCCTGCTCCGTGGCGTACGTCTTGAGGAACGCCTTTCGCGCGGGGAGGTTGTAGAAAAGGTCGCGCACCTCGATGACGGTGCCGGGCGCCATGCCGCAGTCGCGCACGTCGCGCAGGACGCCGCCGTCGATTTCGACCTCCGTCCCGGCTTCGTCCTCCGCGCGGCGCGTCTTGAGCGTAAAGCGGGACACGGACGCGATGGAAGGCAGCGCCTCGCCGCGAAACCCCATGGTCTCTATCTTCGCGAGATCCTCGGCCGTGCGCAGCTTGGAAGTGGCCTGCCGCTCCGGCGCGAGCATGGCGTCCTCCCGGCTCATGCCGCAACCGTCGTCGGAAACGGAGACGAGCCTGCGCCCGCCGGAAACGACCGCGACGTCGATGCGGCCCGCGCCGGCGTCGAGCGCGTTTTCGACGAGCTCCTTCACGACCGACGCCGGCCGCTCCACCACTTCGCCGGCCGCGATCTTGTTCGCGACATCCTCGGAAAGGATCTTGATGCGGGCGGCGGAAGGCATGTAAGGCGGGGCTGAAAGCCCGAAAGCTCCGAAATCCGGGCTTCCGGAACCCTAGAACATCCTGAAGGACCTGATGAACCAGTTGTGGTAGAGGACGGGGTTGCCGTCGGAATCGAGCGGGAACGTGCCGTCCGGCAGCCGGGCCGGTTCGGGATCGCGGAAGAGCTCCACGAGCGCGTGCGTCGAAGCGAGCGTCTGGCCGCCGGACGGATCCTCCTCCATGCCGAAGCGGGACGTGTAGGCATCCGCCCGGAGCGCGACGAGGAACGACTGGCCGCGAGTCGTGAACGACTCCGAAACGCCGCGCAGGACGCTTTCGCGCATGTAGTCGCACGAATAGCGCTTTTCCGTATCGGTCAAACCGTCGAGGAACGCCCTCAAGACCGAGTTTTCCGTTTCGCCGAAAGCCGACGCGAAGAACGACAGGTTGCGCACGATCGGGCGGTGGAGGCGGATGTCGCCGTCACTGTTTTCATCGAGGTTGTCCGCGGCGTTTTCCACGATGTTCGTAATGTGTGTCGTCACGGTCGAGCCGTAGAAATCGGCCTCCGCCGGATGGTCGCCGACGTTTTCCAGCATTGCGGCGTATTTTGACGCCATGGCGATGGCGACGTCGTCGGAGAGCGCGTTGGTGACGATGCTCCGGTCGTTGCCCGATACCCTGACGGCAAGGAACGGCGCCTTGTTGAGAGCGGCGGCAAGCGGATAGGGATTGAGGTGGCGGGAGACGTTGACGCGGGGATACTTGTTCGCGTCCTTGTCCGGGTACCGCTTGAGAAGCCGCGGCAGGTTTAGGTTGACGCGGCCGGAGTGCGCCGCCGAAAACAGCGGCCTGTTTTCGCTGCCGCTCTTGCCGAGGCTGTCCCACTCGATTTCGCCATTTGCCGATATGGAAGAGGCGATGTCCGAAGACGCCGGATAGCGGTCTTCCGACATCGTGAAATAATCCATGACCGGGTGGAAATCGGAGTCCGGGTCGAATTTCGGATTGACGTAATCCGACAGGCGCCAGGTCTTGAAGAGCGACAGCGTCTCGAACGGCCCGATCATGAGCGCGCCGAGGTCCGTCATGGACTTCACGCCGTCGGTCGGTATCCAGGTGCGGAGCTCCGAATCGAGTCGAGTCTCGTACTGCGACTCCTTGTACCATTTGAAGAACGGAACCGAAGAATCCGCTTCAAACGTGTGCAGGAAATCCGGCGACGGCCGCTCCGTGGTATCGCTCGAGGCGATGAACCAGTTGAACCACCTGTCCTCGGCGACGTCTTTCCGGAAAAGCCAGTTGTACAGGGGGCTCGGCGCGGCGAGGTAGCCATCGCCGTCGAACGCGCCGGACAAACCGCCTCGTTCTGGGTCGGAGATGTCGAGAAGGGAGATCGCCGACTCCCTGAAGGCGGAACTGGCGTTGTCCCACTCCGTGCCGTTTCCGGCGGCGCCGGCATGGGCGACCACGTTGTTGAGCCAAAACTTGATCGGGACGCTTGGCCAGGCCGGCTCGTTGTCGGCGTAGGTCGCGAGGCTCGAAGTGTCCATCCCGAACTGCGGCGCAAGGCAAATCGCCCAACCGGCCGCAAGATCGCCTTCGGAGCCGTTGGCGTTGAAGCCGCCCGGCAAAGTCCATGTATTGCCGCCATGCGTGTGGGACGACGCGCCGCTCGCGTGGTAGGCGCCCATATCGACGCGCACCCACCACTCCTTCGAGTCGGTGTCGAGCACCGGCGCCGGCACCTGCTGCACGGCGTCGCCGGAACTCGACGAGTCCGATATCGTGACCTTGAACCGGACGGGTATCCAGATGTCGGTCAGCGCCGAACTGTCGCCACCGGCCTGAAGATACGCCTGCTTCGTTATGGGATGCCACTGCATGCCGGTCGGTTCCGTCGTGCAAGCGCCGGAGTCGTCGTATTCCCCTGGCGTGTTTACGCGATCGAGGCCGCAAACGATCTTGAAATCGAGAGTTTGGCCGCCGTCTTCGAAGAACCCGGTCGAAACGAGACCGCGCTCGTCTGGGTTCATCGACAGATCGTTGATGTCGCCGTCGGCGTTGACCGTGAAACTGTGCGATTCGCCGTCGAACAGAGTCTGCCAGAGGATTCGCCAGTATTCGGAGTCGCCGGAATAGTCGATCGAAGACTTCACGTTGCCGTCTTCCATCGATCCGGCCGCATTGCACGGCGAGGAGGATCCCGGCGGCGTTTCCGCGAGGAAGTCGTACTCCACCTTCATTTTCACGTTGCGACGCGGATTTGAAACCCGCCCCTGGTTCATGCAGACCGCCTTCGCCCCGATATGGACTTGAGCGTTGTATTCCCTGTACCAGCCGCAGTCCAGCGGGTTGCGCGTGCCGGATGCGGCCGGAACGGCGTAAGAGCCGTCGCCCGTCCTGTTGCGATCATATTTTTTTTCGCCCGGATTCGCCGTATCGATGGTGATGTACGCATAGAGCATGCTCAGAAGCGGGGCGGATTCGGTGCAGGGGAAGTTGAGCGGGTCGCTGAAGGCCGCAGTCGTTCCGGTCGTCTCGTCCGTCACGTCCTCGCCGTCGATGACGACCGTCGTTTGGCCCATGTTCTTCAGTTCGTTCCAGTACGAAACGCCCCTTGCGGAAGATTTGCCGGAAACGCCGTCGCCGTCAACGGCGTCCATCAGCGCCACCGTGGCCAGAGCCGACTTGGGGATGGTGGTGTTTGCCGCTTTGCGGAAAGGATAGAGGGAAATCCCCTCGGGTTTCTTGTACCAATTCTCGAGGCCGCCGTCCATTCTAGAGTGGGCGAACACTGCCATCATGGCCGGAAACACGCGCTTCTCGAAGGCGATGAGCTCCGCCTTGGAATAGCCGGAGTATTCGGAAAGCGTCGGGATCTTTACCTTGGGATCGCCCTCCGGGGTCAGCTCTTCGAGGGAAACGGTGCAGCCGGAGTAGAGATCCGGCGGCATGTAGGTGGCGGTTTTGACGTCCGCGCTCGTGGGCGCCCGCATGTAAACGCCGGGATTCTTCGCAAGCTTCAAATCCTTGTACGAGGAAAACGAACCGGCGGTCTCGGCGGCCTTGGCGAGGTTGGCGCGATTGACCACCGGACTGTCGATGGCCTTGCCGTCGGCATCGCTCGCCTCGCTTTCCACCGGCACGAAAAAGCGCGCGTTGCCGCCGTTGCCCCTGGCGCGATCGGCGGCGGCATTGCTTTCGTTGCCGTCGAAGCCCACCTTGCCGATGTCGAGACCTCCGGTGGTGTCGAGCGCGACGAACGCGTAGCGGCCCACGATGCCGTCGGTGGCGGGGTAGCCTGCGTTGCGGCCGTAGTTCGCCTCCGCTTCGCCGTAGATGTTCGACACGCCGATGCCGGAGTAGATCGGCGCCCAGCCGACCTCGGCCGCCTTGATCATGGCGATCTGGTTGGAGGAGAGGAACTCGGCCTCTTCCGCGCAGAGGACCTGCGGCAGGGCATCCTGCCCCATGCGCCGCGCGGAGTGGAAATACGGGTCGATGTTGGGGCGCGCCAGATCCGCAGGCCCGCACGAAGCGAGCCAGGGCTGCGGCCAGACGGCCACGGGACTGTCAACGACGGCGTTGCTGTAGCCGTCCTTGAGCTCCGAAAACGAATCCTCGATCGACTGGATCGCGAGCGAAAGCGCGGTCTGGAGCGCCTGCTCCGCCACGTGGGAATTGCGCAGGTTCGTGGTGGCGCCGCGCTCGGTGCGCATAAAGGTCGAAAACGCGATCGACATGAGCATCAGCACCGAAAGCATGCCCAGCACGATGATGAGCGCCGATCCGAAAAGGTTTTTGTTTTTCACTGCATTCACTCCTTCTACGGATTCCAGTCGCGCGTCGAAAAGTCGAACTTGTTCGTGTAGATGCCTTCTTCGTAGAGATAGCGGTTCTGGTTGGCGAACGAGACCGCGCCTTCGTAGATCGTGGCGTCTTCGACCTCCACTTCGTCCGCTTCGTCGATGCGCACGGTGTACGCGCCGCCCCAGGGATCGACGAAAACGGCGGCGTCGTTGTCCTCGTCCGGCGGCTCGAACCTGTCCGGCGGCACGTTGATGTACGCCACGTGCGAGTTCGCGCCCTGCCCCATGAGCGGCTTGAGCATGGCGCGGGTGACCTCGTGGTACTCGCCGTCCTGCTTGAAGCCGCTCGGCCAGGTCCTGTTCGCGATCCACCACGAGCGCAGCGCCGTGGCGAGCTGCTGGGCCTCGGCCTGGGCCGTGGTGCGGTAGGCGCGCCGGCGCGCCGAATACGCCGCGGTGCCGACAAGCCCGATCAAAATGGCGATCACGGCCACGACCGTGAGAAGCTCGACGAGCGTGAAGCCGCGGCTGTTTTTCGCAGAGCGATGCATCGTTGAATCCTTTCCTTGCGAAGCGTTAGCGGGCCACGATGTCGCCGCCCTTGCCGCCGCCGGCGGACCTCACCTCCAGCCCGGTCTTGGAGCCCTGCGACACCACGACGACGCGCACCCGGCACCAATCCGGCATCCCGGACGTGCCGCTCCAGGCGACATAGTCTTCAAAGTCGTCGTGATCCTTCTGCGACGTCGATTTCTCGAACGACTTGCGAAGGTTCGACACGCGCAACTCGCTCGAGCCGTCCTTCGGCTTGCCGTAAACGAGGCCGATGTCGTCGATGCGGAACGACGACGAGTTCGCGGCGGAAACTTCGTCCGCCCCGACCGCGCCCTCCGAGCCGTCGCTGCCGCCGTAGATGACGGAAGTCTTTTCCGACGCGGATTTCGACGAGTCGAGTTTCCATTTGGTGCGCCCGGTGGCGCCGTCGCGCCCGTTCGGGATGATCGCTTCGTCCCTGCGCGTGACGCGGCCCTTGGCGAGCGTGTAGGTGATGAGGTGCAGCCCGCGATCCTTCTTCGAGGCGTCGCCGGCTGCGCCCACGGTGGCGTCCGGCGTCTTCATCGACACGAACTTTATCGTGCCGCTTTCGCTCACGAGCGGCTTGGTGCCGAATCCGAGGCCGTCGAAGGCGCGGCCGTCCACCGCAGTCTGCAAATCGCGCTGGATCGCGCCCACGATGGCGCGGGCGACCATGCCGCCTTCGGCGCGGACGTAGCCGGAGTCCCACACGGAGGAGGCTTGCGTGAAGAGACCGCCCACCATCATCACGATAATGAGGAGGATGCCGGTGGCGACCATCACCTCGATGAGCGTAAAGCCCCTTCGGCGGCGCTGTGCAGATCTGGTTTTCATGGGCGGGGCAGGAAGAAGAATTCTTGCGAATAGACGGGCTCGTTCACGAAAATCGCGTAGCCCTTCTGGTCGGAGGAGACGATGGAGACGATGTAGCGGTCCGGCGAGCGCATGTCGCCGGCGGCGACTCTGCCGCTGCTGCTCTTTTTCCCGATCGCGTTTTCGGCGGCGCTTTCCGTCATGGTCTCGTAGCGCTCGACGGCGCTCACGTAGCCGCGCACGTCATCCCAGGCGACGGGGCGCGGCTTGCGGCGCACGCGCACCACGCGGATGATGTAGTGCGGCGGCTTCGTGACGTTGCCGGTCGTGACGCGGGTCCCCCTGTCGTAGGCGAAAAACCGCACCACGTTTTCGTCGCGCGAGACGTTCGCGTTTTTCTCGGCCACTTTGGAGCGGTTCGGCGTGAACACCGAAGTGTCCTTCAGAAAGTCGTTCGGCTTTTTGCCGCTGTTCCAGTTGTCCTCCAGCCCGGTGTCGGCAACGGCGCACTTCCACCACTGCTCCGGGTTGTTCCAGACCCGGATGTCGTCGATCTGGCGCACGTTGCCCGAAATGGCGGCGAGCACGGAGCCCGCGAACGAAGCGCCCACGATGTCGCGGTTGGAGTTCATCCCCTGCCGGAGGCCGGCGGGGAAAAGCCCGAAGATGGAGATCATGCCGCCGGCGGCGACCGTCAGGGCGAGCGCCACTGCGACGAGCGAAAAGCCGGCCTCGGCTGCGGCCTTGCGGACCCGGCCGGCGGCGGCGTGTTTGAAAAATCCCATGTTCCTTGTCTCCTTGCAGCGCCCGTGCGGCGGCTCATTTGACCGAAACGAGCCCGTCGCCGCTCACCGTGACGGTCTGCGAATACGGATTCGAGACGCCGATTTCGGTTATCGTGAAGCCTTTGTTCTTCATGCCCGTCTCGGCGCGGCCGTCCGGGAAGAAGCGCACCCAGGCCGACTTGCCCCACGTGTCGAGGAATTCGCCGGTGGACTGGTTGAAGGAGCCGTCGAACACGTAGCCGCCGGGGAGGGACTGGACCGGCATGACGGCCCAGGCGTATTCGTGGCCCTTCGTGAAGCCGCCGGTACTGCTGCGCTCGCTCTTTTCCAGCCCGAACATCCAGCCCTCGTAGTCCTGCGAATTGTAGTAGTCGGCGGGGTAGTAGTAGCGGGCCATCTTCTTGTCGGTCAGGTCGAAAATGTACGTCTCCTTGTACTTTTCAAGAAGTTCGCTCGTGACGTCGTCGGAATCGGAATCGGTGCCGCCGATGGTCGAAGAATCGATGTAGGTCGATTTGATGGTGCTGCCGAAGTCCGCGTAATCGTCGCACACCCAGTAGGCGTCGGACACCGCCTTGCGCATGTACGGCAGTTTGCGGTTCGCCCCCGACTTGTTCATCGTCTCCGTCGCTTCGCTTATCGTGCCGCCCTTGCGGCACACCACGTATTTGTCGATGTCGATGCACCACACATAGACGTCGGTGCCATCGACGCACGCCTGCTGCCGCGCGGCGGCGAGGGCGCGGCGGAAGCCGCTGGCGCCGCTCGACGCGCCCATGGCGCGCTGTATGCCGGAAAAGCCGCCGACGACGATCGACGCCATCACCACGATGATGCCCACGACGGCCATGAGCTCCATGAGCGTGAAGCCGGCGCGGCCGCGGCGGACGGAACGCCCCGGGCGCGACGCTCCGGGCCGGAGAAAACGTGGAAGTGCGGGTTTCGGCATTTGCTTACTCCGGGTTGCGCTGTACGAGAACCCGGTCGTTGGAGTAGTCGAACATTATGTAGAAAGGCTTTGCGACTTCGCGCCGGGCCGCGCTCGGAAGCCTGCGGAAGGAGCTGTGTTCCTTGTAGTACGGGCAGTCGCGGTGTTTGCAGCGGTTGTCGGTGTTGTACCGCTTGCATTCGTCGCAGTAGTACTGCGTCTGCTTCCACACGAGAGTCGGGGCGCGCTTGTGCACGAGGCCCTCGTCGTCCGGCTCCGAAAGCTCCCAGGCGTCGCTCCACGCGGTGTACGTGGCGCTCGCCGACGAACTGTCCGACACGTCGTCGTACTCCCTGTCGCTCGTTATCACGCCGGAAAAGCCGTGCAGGTCGAGGATGTCGCGCTTGGGCCGCCCGGAGCCGGTCTTCTGGGTCCTGAGCAACCGCTCGACGACGGCCGAATTGTCGTCCGCAATCTTGCGCTTCTGGTTCTTGGAGCAGAATTTCAGCTTCCAAGTGCCGCGATTGTCGCCCGAATCGATGAACTCCTGCGGCATGTACTGGTTGTTGTCGTCCGGCACGGGCCAGCGGCCGTAGTCGTGGCGGTATTCCATGATGGCGGAGCGGATTTGCGCGATCTGGTTGTCCGTGCGGCTCTTGGCCGCCTGGCGCATCATGCGCACCATGGCGGTGGAGACGAGACCGGCGAGGATGCCGATGATGCCGACCACGACCATGAGCTCCATCAGCGTGAAGCCCGCGCGGGCCGCCCGCGAGACGCGATTGTCCGACTTTGCCATTGCCTTTACCATGACTTGATGAGTTTCGAGCGGTTTCCGTCCTTGCGGTAGATCCACGCGGCGGACGAGGCGGGGATTTTCTCCACGTCGTCGTCACCCGCATCCGCGTCGTCGCCGGAAAGGGCGACGTTCACAGGCACGGAACCGTCGCCGTCCAGATCGAGCGACACGTAAACGATGTCCGAGACCGAGACGGTCTCGAAAAGATTGGTGCTTGAAAGCGCCTCGTCCTTCGGCACGTGGATCCATGGCGCAAACACGCCGGCGCGCTTCTGGGCGAAGTCGCGCTCGAAGCGGGTGTCCGGCGGCCAGTACTGCACTTTTTCGCCGTCGTCTCCGTTCATGGCGGAAATCGAAAGCTCCGCGCCTTTCTTCACGCCGCCGCCGCTTACCGCGTATGTCGGGGCGAACAGGGCCTCGTCCTTGGCCGGGACGGGCGCCTTGCGCGCCCACCAGTTGAGGAGCGATCCCGCGGCCGGGCTCATGCGGAACACCACGTCGCCGCCCACGGACTTGAAGCCGCCGTTGTTCTTCTCGTTCCCCGCGCACTTCCTTATGAGCGCCTCGGACGGAAAGCGGCGGTTCTCGATGAGAAGCGTGTTCCACGCCGCCGCGACCTGGGCGCAAAGGTCGGTGCCGGCCGCGTTCTGGGCGGAATTTTTGACGCGCCCGTAGATCGGGAACATCATGCCCGCCACGATGCCGATCACCGCGATGACGGTGAGTATCTCTATGAGGGTGAAGCCGGAGGAGTCGTTTTTCATCGTTTGCTAGTCCCTGCCGAGGTAGATGTCGTCCGCCGTGCCGTCGGTGCCGTCCGGGCCGATCGACCAGAGTTCGTAGGAGTCGTAGGGCGGAAGCGACCTGTAGCGCAAATCCTGGTACCAGGAGTCGCGAATGGTGGCCACGAGGTTCGTCACGGCCCGGTTCACGACATAGCGCGCGCGACCGTCGTTGGAGCCGCCGAGCCACGAAATGATGCCGACGTCCTTGTTCGGCTTGTCTTCGCCGGTGAGGTACGTGCCGAGGTGCGGCAGGATGCGGCGCGCGGCGGCAAGGTCGCGCTCCGAGTCGCCGAACGCGCCGTCGCGGCGGCTGTTCTGCACGGTCCACTGCTTGATCGCCCCGTCGTCCGACAGCGTCCCGGCCGACCTTCCGGTCGATATGTAGCCGGCCAGCTCGCGGATGTTTTCGCCTTCGCCGGCGGCGCCGTTGTAGCGCGGCACGAAATACGACACGAGTCCGAACGTATAGACGGCGCCGGTGTTGTCGGCGCCGTTGCCGTAGCGCAGACCCTTCTTCAGGGTCGTGGCGACGCTCTTCAGGTTGCCGAACTGCTCGGTGTAGCTGAACTCCGACGGAAATTCGTAGGCCACGGGCTGCCACGTGCCCACCCGCAGATCGTCCTTCTTCGACGGCTTCTCGGCGGTCTGCGAATAGATCGGGTAAAAGCGCACGTCGGGATATTTCCCGAAGATGGAGCGGTACTCCTCGAGCGCGTTGCCGACCTGCTCCAACTTGGCGCGGGTCTTTGAAATGTCGTTGTTGCGGCCCATCACGGTGACCATCCTGAACGACATCCCGGCCAGCGTCACGATGAGCAGGATCACGATCATCATCTCGATGAGCGTGAATCCCGCCGCGCGACCTCCGGACTCTCTGGCTAAGGCCATCATTTCCACCCCTTCGCTGAAGCGTTAGCCGCCGGACATCGTGCCGATGATCGACATGAGCGGCTGGAACATCGCGATGACGAGCGTGCCCACGATCACGGCGAGGCACACGATCATCATCGGCTCGATGATGCTCGTCATGGCGTCCACGGCGTCGTCAACCTCGCTGTCGTAGGTGTTGGCCACGCGGTTGAGCATGTCCGGCAGGGCGCCGGTCTCTTCGCCGACATCGACCATCGAGACCACCATCGGCGGGAACTGCTTGGAGGCTTCCATCGCCGGGGTCATGTTGTCGCCTTCCTTCACCGCCTCGTGGATTTGCTCGTAGGCGCGCGCGATCACCATGTTGCCCGCGGTGTCGCGCACGATGTCGAGCGCCTGCAGCACCGGGACGCCGCTCTGCATCAGCGTGCCGAGGGTGCGCGTGGTGCGGCCGATCGACGAGCGGCGTATGAGGGTGCCGAAGCCCGGCAGGCGCAGCTTTATCCGGTCGAACAGGAGCCGGCCCGGCTTCGTCTTGTTGGCCAGCCGGAACAGGACGACGAGAAGGGCCACCGCGCCGATGATCGGCAGCGAATAGTCGATGAAGTTGTGCGCGAGGTTGACGACGAACTGCGTAAGCGGCGGCAGCCTGGCGCCTTTGCCGAGCATGTCCTCGAAGAGCTTCTCGAACTTCGGGATCACCGTGACCATGAGGCCGCCCGCCATCGTGAGCGCCACGACCAGGACCACGATCGGGTACGTCATCGCCGCCTTGACCTTGCTCTTGATCTTCTGCGCCTTTTCGAGGAACTCCGCAAGGCGGTTGAGGGAGGCCTCGAGCGAACCTGCGGCTTCGCCCGCCTTGGCCATGTTGACGTAGAGGTCGTCGAACACCTTCGGGTGCTGCGCGAGCGCTTCGGAGAAGTTCGAGCCGCCTTCCACGGATTCGCACATCGCCTGGAGGATGCGGCGGAGGGCCGGCACCGTGCTCTGCTTGGCGAGGATGCGCAGACCGCGCAGGAGGGGCAGGCCGGACTCCACGAGCGTCGCGAGCTGGCGCGTGAGGATCATCAGGTCCTTCGGCTTGACGCGCTTCGATTCGAGGAACGACGGCATCTTGAGGTTTATCTCGAGCGACCCCTTCTTCTTCTTCGCCGCCGCCGGCACGACGGACTTGGGCACGAGCCCGTGCTGCTGAAGGGCGAGCTGC
Source organism: Kiritimatiellia bacterium (assembly GCA_017450425.1). GTDB lineage: Bacteria > Verrucomicrobiota > Kiritimatiellia > RFP12 > UBA3636 > UBA3636. The sequence goes on along the minus strand of JAFSUV010000089.1, from coordinate 8,451 downwards.
GCCTCTGACATGTCGTTGGCTTCCACCACGCCGCGCTGTTCGCGGCCGGAAGAATCGGTGGCAAGGTAGTTGAATCGCTGCATGGAAAACCGGTTTGAGTAGTTTCGCCGCGGGTTTTCGCCCGCGAATCGCCGTTCGGCGCGGTTGAGTGTATCAAAAACTTTGCGTGCGAACAATGCGAAACCGGAAATTTTCTTGTTTTTGGCAATTTCTTGCGGTAGAATGGGCCGTCATGCAACTTTCCGACTACATAGCAAAGGCGGCTGTCCTCGTGGAGGCGCTCCCGTACATTGCGGATTTTCGCGGCGAAACGGTCGTCGTGAAAATCGGCGGCAGTGTGCAGGAGGACGACGCCGCCCTGTCGTCCCTCCTCACGGACGTGGCGTTCATGCACGTCGTGGGGATGCACCCCGTCGTGGTGCACGGCGGCGGCAAGGCCATAACCCGCGCCCTCGCGGCCGAGGGGGTCGAGACGCGCTTCCTCGCCGGCTTCCGCGTGACGGACGAGCGGACGATGGCGGTGATGGAAAGGACGGTGAAGGAGAGCGTCAACGCCCGCATCGTGGAAAAGCTCCGCGCCGCGGCCGTCCCGGCGGCGCCCCTGCACGGCGACGCCATGGTTTTCGCGACCCGCAAGACGGGGCGGGACGGCGCCACGGGCGAAGCGCTCGACTGGGGTTTCGTGGGCGAGCCTGTGCACTGCGACACCGGCCCGCTGCGGGCGATGCTGCAGGAGGGCACGATCCCGGTCGTGTCCCCCCTCGGCCGCGGCGCCGACGGGCACGGGTACAACATCAATGCCGACGACGCGGCGGCCGCGATAGCCCGCGCGCTGCCGGCGCGCAAGCTCGTGTACGTTTCGGACGTGCCCGGGCTGCTGCGCGACCCCGCAGACCCGTCGAGCCTCGTCGAGACGCTCCGCGCCGGCGAAGTGCCGCGGCTGGAGCGCGACGGCGTGATTTCGGGCGGCATGATCCCGAAGATCGAGAGCAGCGTGGCGGCGCTCGAGGCCGGCGTGCGCAAGGTGCACCTGGTCGATGGGCGCATGCCGCACTCGCTGCTGCTGGAGATGTTCACGACGAAAGGCGTCGGCACCCAGATCGTACGCGACGATTTCAAATAACCAGTACAAACGCAAAGGTGACTGCTACATGAGCAACGCAACGAACGACGAAACGGCCGCGATGTGCGCGGACTACCAGATGGACACCTACGCCCGCACGGCGACGATCGTGAAGGGCAAGGGCAGCCGCGTCTTCACTCCCACCAAGCAGCAATATCTCGACTTCACGAGCGGGATTTCCGTGCTGGCGCTCGGCCACGCGCACCCCGCCGTGGTGGAGGCGATCAAAACGCAGGCCGAGGCGCTCGTCCACGCTTCGAACCTCTTCTACACGCCGCAGGTCGGCCTTCTCGCCAGGAAGCTCTCCCAGGTCGGTCTCGGCGGCAAGTGCTTCCTCGCCAACTCCGGCGCGGAGGCGAACGAGGCGATGTTCAAGCTCGCCCGGCTCTGGGGCTCCAAAAACGGCGGCAAGTACGAAATCGTCGCCATGCGCGGCTCGTTCCACGGGCGTACGCTCGCCACGCTCTCCGCCACGGGGCAGAGCAAGGTGCAGGCCGGCTTCGATCCGCTCATGCCCGGTTTCGCGTTCGCGACGCTGAACGACCTCGAGTCCGTGCGCGCGGCGGTGACGGACGCGACGGCGGCCGTCCTCATCGAGTGCGTCCAGGGCGAAGGCGGGGTGATCCCGGCCACGGACGAGTTCGTCAAGGGCGTGCGCGCGCTTTGCGACGAAAAGGGGATCCTCATGCTTTGCGACGAGATCCAGTGCGGCATGGGGCGCACCGGCAGGATGTGGGCGTTCCAGCACTACGGCGTCGAGCCCGACGCCTTCACGTGCGCCAAGGCGCTCGGCGGCGGGCTTCCGCTCGGCGCGCTCGTGGCCTCGAAGGCGCTTTCCGGCGTTTTCACCGTGGGTTCGCACGGCTCGACCTTCGGCGGCAATCCCGTGGCCTGCGCCGCGGCGCTGGCCGTCCTCAAGACGTTCGAGGACGAAAACATCGTGGAAAACGCCGCCGCCCGCGGCGAATTTTTCCGCAAGGGCCTCATGCAGTTCGTGGAGCAGTACGACGACGTGCTGGAGGTGCGCGGCAAGGGCCTTTTGCTCGGCCTCGCGCTCAAGGAGCCGCGCGCCGGCGAGCTTCTCGACGAAATGCGCCTCAACGGGCTTCTCGCCTGCAAGGCCGGCGATTCGGTCGTGCGTTTCCTCCCGCCGCTCAACGCGACGGAGAAGGACATCGAGGAGGCGCTCGAGTATCTGGGCGACGCCCTCGCCGTGGTGTTCGGCGGCGAAGGCGCCGAGTAGGGCTTCTTGCCGGAGGAGGGTTTCGCCATGCCGGAATGCACCAGCAGCAGCGGCTGCGACGCCGCGCCGAAAGCCGGCGCGCTGTCGATCCGCGCCGTCCTTGCCGGGGCGCTTTGCGACCCCGGCGCGCTGTGGAGGGTTTTCCTCTCGTTCGCGCTCTGGTTCGCGGTGTCGCCCGTGCCGTGGATCAACATCGGGGCTACGCTGGGGCTTTTCGGCGTTGTCGCCGACATCGCGCACGACAGGCCGGTGTCGCCGATCGACGTGCTCTCGGCCCGCAACCGCGAGAAGGCGATCCCCGGCCTTTTCACGCTCGGCACGGCGCTCGCGGCTCTCGCCGGGGCGGCGGCGGTTGGGTTTGCGGCCGCGTTTCACGCGGGGCTGTTCTTCGCCTTGTTCCCGGGCTGGACCGTCGGCGGCGCCGCCCTCCCCTGCCCGTGCCTCGCCGCGACGCCGTTCCAGAGGTTCGCGGCGCTTGCGATATGCGCATGCGGCTTCGTGCCGGCGCTGGCGCTCGCTTCGGCGTGGTCGCTCGCGCTTCCGGTTTTCATGGATGGCGGGGAGTCCGGGCTTTGCGCCCTGAAGCGCAGCGCGCGGCTCGTAAAGGGCAACCTCGCGCCGGTCATGGCGCTCACGCTCCTAATGGCGGTGGCGGCCATGGCGGTCGCGCTCGCCGCGCTGCGTTGCGGCGCGAGCGTCGCCGCGGTTTTCGCCGGCGAAGCGGTCGTGGCGACGCTCGCCATCCGGGTTGCGGGGCGAACTTACGGCGCGCTGCTCGCTTCGGACGGCGCCGCCGGGTGCGATCGGCGGTAGGGACGCGGGGCCAGGCGATGCAGGAAACGCCCGTCACGGAGACGAACTTCATCCGGCTTGAAGCGCCGCCCGGCGGGTTCAGGCTGGAAAAGGGCGGCGTGCTGCCGCGCATCGACGTGGCGTACGAAACGGTCGGCACCCTTTCGCCCGCGAAGGACAACGTGGTGTTCGTCTGCCACGCGCTGACGGGCGACGCCCACGTGGCGGGCCGCCGACCGTGGGAGAAGGCTCCGAGCGGCTGGTGGAGCGACATGGTGAAGGACGGCGGCGGGATAGACACCTCGCGCCATTTCGTGGTGTGCGCCAACGTCCTCGGCGGCTGCATGGGCACGACCGGGCCTTCGTCCATCGACCCCGCGACGGGCGAGCCGTGGGGGTCGCGCTTCCCGGAAATCACGGTTTCGGACATCGTCGATGTGCATTTCGCGCTGCTGCGGCAGCTCGGCTTCGAGCACGTCCACGCCATCGTGGGTGGGTCGTTCGGCGGGATGCAGGCGCTGTGCTTCGGCATCAGGCACCCGGAGTTTGCGGACAAGATCGTCGCGATCGCCTCCGGCGCGTCCCTCACGAGCCAGGCGCTCGCTTTCGACGTGGTGGGCCGCAACGCCATCGAGCAGGACCCCGACTTTTGCGGCGGCGACTACTACGGCGGCCCGCGCCCGTCCGCCGGACTCGCGCTCGCGCGCGAACTCGCCCACATCACGTACCTTTCGGGCGAGATGATGAAGAAGAAGTTCGGCCGCCGCCGCCGCGACGCGCCGACGGCCTCCGGCCCGATCTTCGAGGTGGAGTCGTACCTCCGGCACCAGGGCGTGAAGTTCATCGGCCGCTTCGACGCCAATTCGTACCTGCGGATCTGCGCGGCGATGGACGACTTCGACCTGGAGAAACAGGCCGGGGGCGACCTCAGGAAGGCGTTTTGCGACGTCCGCGCCCGTTTCCTCACCGTGGCGCTCGACGGCGACTGGCTCTTCCTGCCGCACCAGACCGACGCCCTCGCGCGGGCGCTCCTCGCCGCCGGCAAGGACGTGTCGGCGTTCTGCCTCGACGCCCCCGCCGGGCACGATTCGTTTCTCGTCCACACGGGCGAACTCTCGCGCGTCATCGACGCCTTTCTCGTGCGCGAGCCGTCGCGCCCGCCGACCGCCCTCGACCCGGATCTCGTGCGCGACTACGAGGCGCTGGAGCGGATGATACCGGAAGGGGCGCGGACGCTGCTCGACGTCGCGTGCGGCGACGGAACGCTGCTCGACTTCATCGCGGCCCGCCGTCCGGGCATGGACGGCACGGGCATCGACATGGCGGTGCCCCGGGCGGTGCGCACCCTGCGCTCGGCGCACAACGTGCTGCTCGCCGACGCCGACAAGGGGCTTTCCACCATCCCCGACGATTCCTTCGATTGCGCCATACTTTCCGAATCGCTCCAGGTGATGCGCCGGCCGGACCGGGTGCTCGGCGAGCTTCTGCGCGTCGCGCCGGTCGCGATCGTGTCGTTCCCCAACTTCGGCATGTGGAAAATACCGGCGGCGCTGCTCTTCGGCGGGCGCATGCCCGTCACGAAGCGGCTGCCGTTCCGCTGGTACGACACGCCCAACATCCACCTTTGCACGGTGCGCGACTTCATCGACCTGTGCCGCGAAAAGGACATCGAGGTGGAGGAGACGCTGCACCTTTCGACGCTCGCCCTTTCAAGGATTCTCAACGCGCTCGGCGCGCGCAACCTCGGCTCGTCGCGGGTGATCGTGAAGATCCGGCGCAAAGCGCATCCGCCGGAAAGGAGCGTTTCGTGAGCAACGACAAGACTTTCGATTTCCACTACGCGGTGGCCAACACCGAAATCCTGATCCCGCCGACCGGCAGGCTCGAAACGTTCGGCGACACCATCCTCGGCTACGTGCTGGTGAGCGAAGCGCAGGACGAAATAGGCCGCTGCAAGGTGCGCACCGGGCGGATGCGCATGCGCAAGCCGCTGCTCGTGACGCCCGAGGCCTACGCCGAGCGCTCCCTCGAAGGGTTCAGCGACGAAGCGCGCAAGTACCTCGAATGGCTCCGCGACAACGGGCAGGAGGTGCACGTGCTGCGCTACGGGTATTCGCTCTCGCGCGAGTCGTTTTCGGAGCAGGACGTGTCGCGCCCGATCGGCGACGTGCTGGAGGACGCCGCGCGCGACATCAAGGCGCGCAAGGATCCGTACCTGGCGCTCGTCCGCGGCGTGGAGGATCCGTGGGACGTGTGCCTCCTGCGCCTTTTCCTCGATTCGGTTTCGCGCTCGGCGCGCCACAACATAGAGCAGCTCGCCCAAAGGCAGGTGGCGGTGCACCACAATCCCGGAGTTTCGCCGCAGGTGCGCCAGGAGATCGAGGAGGCGTTCGCCGCCGCCGCGAAAGACCCTTCGCTCAGAAACCGCCTCGGCGCCCTTTTGCAGAAGCACAGCGTCTTCAGCGCCTACGAGGAGCGTTTCTTCGGCCTTTTCAGGGAGCGGGAATGAACGAGCAGTCCTTCGAATCCGTCGTTGCGCGGCTTTGCGATCCGGAGTCGGGGTTCGAGTACGATTCCGAGGCGTGGTATTTCCTGCGCGAGGGCGTCGATCGCGCGCTTTCGGCGACCGAAAAGCCCGACGGCTCGCGCCGCCACGTGACCGCCCGCGAAATATGCGAGAGCCTCCGCGACCAGGCGCTCGAGCAGTTCGGCCCCATGTCGCTGCTCGTCTTTTCGCAATGGGGCATCTACGAAACCGCCGATTTCGGGCGGATGGTCGGCGCGCTCGTCGGCGAAGGCGTTTATTCGCGCGGAAAGGGCGACGACGAGAAGGATTTCGAAGACGTTTACGATTTCCACGACGCGTTCGACGCTCCGTTTCTCCCTCCGAGCGAACTGAAAGACAAGAAAAGGACCAAAAAGTGAAGGCCAAGTTCATCGGCGAAGACTTCCTGCTCTCCAACGACGTGGCGCGCGAGCTCTACCACGGCACGGCCGAGGCGCTGCCGATCATCGACTACCATTGCCACCTGCCGGCGGCGGAGATCGCCACGGACAAGCGCTGGGGCGACATCGCGGAGGCGTGGCTCGGCGCCGACCACTACAAGTGGCGCGTCATGCGCACCGACGGCGTGGACGAGCGCTTCGTCACGGGCGGCGCCACCGGGCGCGAAAAGTTCCAGAAGTTCGCCGAGGCGATGCCCCGCGCCCTGCGCAACCCGATGTACCACTGGTGCCACCTCGAGCTCGCCCGCTACTTCGGCATCGACGACCTGCTGCTTTCGGGCGACACGGCGCAGGAAGTCTGGGATCGCGCCGCCGCCGTCATGGCCGAGCCGTGGTTTTCCGCGCGCGGACTCATCGCGAAATCGAACGTGGAGGCGCTTTGCACGACCGACGACCCCGTGGATTCGCTGGAGCATCACGCCGCAATCGCGGCCGACGCCTCCTTCAAGACGAAAGTCCTCCCCGCCTGGCGGCCGGACAAGGGCTTCGCCGTCGCGGGCGGCGAAGTCTGGAACGCATGGGTTGACAGGCTCGCCGCCGCAGCCGGAGCGGACATCGCCACGGCTGACGATTTCGTCGCCGCCCTCGAACGCCGCCATGCGTTTTTCGCGTCGCGCGGCTGCCGCATCTCCGATTACGGCCTCGGCGCCGTGCTTTCCGAGCCGTGCTCCGGCGCCGAGTTCGCCGCGATTTTCGCGAAGGCGCGCTCCGGCGGCGCGGTGTCGCCCGCCGAAGAAGCGAAGTTCCGCTCGCGTCTGCTGCTCGTCTGTGGCGAAATGGACGCCGACGCCGGGTGGACGTGGCAGCTGCACTTCAACGCCATCCGCAACAACTGCTCGCGCGTATTCCGCGAGGTCGGGCCGGACGCCGGCGTCGATTCCATCGGCGACTGGCCCGTCGCCGCCCCGCTCGCGCGGGTTCTCGACGCGCTCGACTCCCGCGGCAAACTGCCCCGCACGATCCTGTATTCGCTCAACCCGCGCGACAACGAGCTTTTGGTGGCCATGGCCGGCAACTTCGTGCGCGGCCCGATGCCGGCGCGCGTCCAGGTGGGCTCGGCGTGGTGGTTCAACGACCAGATGGACGGCATGCTGCGCCAGCTCGAGGCGGTGTCGCAACTGGGGCTTCTGCACCGCTTCGTCGGGATGCTCACCGACAGCCGCTCGTTCCTCTCCTACACGCGCCACGAATACTTCCGGCGCATTTTGTGCGACCTTGTCGGGCGCGACGCCGAGCGCGGCGCCGTGCCGCGCGACATGGCGCTGCTCTCCGGCCTCGTCCGCGCCGTCTGCCACGACAACGCAGCGTCGTACTTCGGGCTCTAAAGCCCCGGAGGCGCTCCAAAAATGCCGCCCGGCACGGTTTCGCTCCACATAGACGACATCGCCTACCGCGGCCTCGGCGTGGCGCGCAGCGGCGGGCTCGTCCACTTCGTGCCCGGCACGTGCCGCGGCGAGACCGTGGAGGCCGTCGTTTCGGAAACGCGCGGCAATTTCGCCGTGGCGCACGTCAAGAAGGTGGTCGAGGCGTCGCCGGATCGCCTCGCCGAGCCGGACTGCCGCGTGCCGGACACCGCGCATCCGGGGCTTGAAGTCCGCACCCCCGGCTGCGTTTACGACCACATGGCGCACGAAGCGGAACTTCGCGAAAAGTGCGCCCAGCTGCGCGGCTTCCTCGTCCGCTAGGCCGGCATCGCCGCCGCCGGCGTCGAAGCGGCGTGGCGCGAACCGTTCGCCTCCCCGGCCCCCCTCGGCTACCGCAACAAGGCGGAGCTGCACGTCGGCGCCGGCGCCGGCGGCGAAAGGGCGTTCGGCTACTTCGGCGACGACAACAAGACCGTGGTCGATATGGTGCGCTGCCCGCTCTCCGTGCCGGAAATCTCCGCCGCCATCGCCGAAACCCGCGACGACCCGCAGTTCGCGCGCTGGGCGCCGCCGGGGTCGCGGGCGGTCTTCAGGTGGTCGCGCCGCGACGGAACCGCCCTCTTCGTCGATAGGCCGGGCCGCCCGGCGGACAACGGCGGCGGCGCGTTTTTCACGCAGGACACGCCGGTGCTCGGTTCGCTGAAAGTGCCGGCGCGCGGCTTTTGGCAGATGAACGACGCCGTCGGAAGCGCCCTCGTCGCGGCCGTGGCGGACGCAATCCGCGTCGCCGCCCCGCGCTCTCTCGTCGATCTGTACTGCGGCGTGGGCGTGTTCGGCCTTTCCGCGGCCCGTCTTGGCGTAAAGCGGGTGCTCGGCGTGGAGTCGGGGCGCGACGCCGTGCGGGCCGCAGCGCGCAACGCGCG
>JAFSUV010000088.1 GCA_017450425.1 Kiritimatiellia bacterium | reverse complement strand
CGGGAAAAGGCGTGAACGTGAACGCCATCGCGCCCGGCTACATCGCGACCGACAACACGGCCGCCCTCCGCGCCGATCCAGAGCGCTCGCGCCAGATATTGGAGCGCATCCCGGCCGGCCGGTGGGGCGAAGCGGGCGACATCGCCGGCGCGTGCGTATTCCTCTGCTCGCCGGCAGCCGACTACGTCCACGGCGTCGTTCTGCCGGTGGATGGCGGCTGGCTGGCGCGGTAGCGCGCGCTATCCGCCAACTGCCTCAGCGACGGCGGCGGGAACGCCCTCGGCGACGACCTCGCCGCCGCGCGGACCGGCGCCCGGCCCCAGTTCCACGATCCAATCCATGGCGCGCAGGACTTGCGGACGGTGTTCGACCGCGACGATCGTGCCACCGCTTGAACGCAACGATTCAAGCACCTTGACGAGTGCGTTTACATCGCGCGGATGCTGCCCCGACGCCGGTTCGTCGAGTATGTAAAGCGTACCGGAGCAGACGCCTGTCGCGAGTTCCGCGGCCAGCAGCAGCCGCTGCGCTTCGCCGCCGGAAAGAGTCGAAACGCGCTGTCCGAGCGTAAGATAGCCGAGGCCGAAGGATTCGAGCGACGAAAACAGCCGCGACAGCGCCGGGATCGCGCGGAACACCCTGCCGGCTTCGGCGACGTCGGCGTCGAGCACGTCGGCTATGGAAAGGCCCGCCCAGTGCACATCGAGCGTCTCGCGGTTGTAGCGGCGGCCGCCGCACTCCTCGCACACCGCAGCGCTGTCCGGCAGGAACGCCATTTCGAGCGTTCTCTCCCCTTCCCCTCTGCACGCTTCGCAGCGCCCGCCCTTGGCGTGGAACGAAAAGCGCCCGGCGCCGTACCCGCGGGCGCGCGCAAGCTCGGTTGAAGCGAAAAGCGCGCGGATGCGGTCGAACGCGCCGCATGCTGTGGCAACCACGCTTCTCGAGCCGCCCGCCCTGACGCAGCGCCCCACCTGCACGACGCGCCGGATTTTTTCAAAGCCGCCGATGGCGTCGCAATCGATCCACGGCCCGCGCTTGCCGTCACCGGCGCGGCGGCGCGAGACCAACTCCGACAGGTTGGCGCCGAGGACATCCGCGACGAGCGAACTCTTGCCCGAACCGGAGACGCCGGAGACGCCCGTCATGCACCCGATCGGAAAATGCGCGGTTGCGCCCTTCAGGTTGTGTGCGCGCGCGCCGCGCACTTCCAGAAACCCGTCGCGCCCCGGCGCCTTCGGTCCGGGCCTGTACGGCGGCTCCTTGCCGGCGAGGAAAAGCCCCGTGGGCGAATCCGCGCACTGCATCATGCCCGCGACGGAGCCGGAGTAAACGACGCGCCCGCCGCGCGCGCCGGCGCCCGGCCCCATGTCGATCACCCAGTCTGCGGCGCGGACGACATTTTCATCGTGCTCCACCACGACAAGCGTGTTCCCGGAGTCGCGAAGGCGGCCGAGCATGGCGAGAAGCGCGGCGGTGTCGCGCGGATGAAGCCCCGCGGTAGGCTCGTCAAGCACGTACAGCGCGCCGCTCAGATCCTGCGACAGCGCCGAGGCGAGCCGTACGCGCCGCGCTTCGCCGCCGCTGAGCGTATCGGCCGCCCTGTCGAGCGTGAGATACCCAAGCCCGGTTTCTTCAAGGAAGCGCAACCGGGCCGAAAGGCCGTCGAAAACCGGTGCCGCCGCCTT
>JAFSUV010000087.1 GCA_017450425.1 Kiritimatiellia bacterium | reverse complement strand
TGAACTCGACGCCCGCTGCTGGGCGCTCGTCACGCGCCTCGTCGCCCTGCGCGACCATCCGGCGGCGCAGCCGGGGCGGGCGCTTTCCGGTGCCGTTGTGAGGCCGTCGGACGACGACCGCATCCGCGCCTTCTCCGCATCGCTGCCGGCGCGCTGTCTGAAGACCATCGACTTCGCCGCCGAGGCCCGCGCCCTCGGCTTCTCGCGAAGCGCCTTCTACCGCCGGTTCACCTCCATTGTCGGTGAACCCCCGGAAAAGCACCTCGCCGCCCTCCGCCTCGACGCCGCGTCGCGCCTCCTGCGCGAAAGCGCGCTTTCCGTCAAGCAGGTCGCCGTCGCCATCCACGACCGCTCGCAGTCGCACTTCGCGGCGGCATTCAAGGCGCGCTTCGGCTCGACGCCAAGCGACTGGCGCGGCGGCGTGGACGCGCGGGACTTACAAGACAGCATTTGAGACGCACTTGACAGTCCATTGTGGGCTAATTGCCGCGCATCCCGCAAACCTTCCAGGACTGTCAAGATGAACAAAGCAAAAATCGCGACGATCGCCGTCTCTCTCTCCTGCGCTGCGTCCGCCCTCGCAGGAACTGTCGCCTTCCGGCCGCTCTTCTGCGAGAGCGGTGTCCGCACTACGACCGCGACTGTATTTTCCAACCAGGGCGACGGCGGCTCGCTCGACGCCGTGCCGTCGTCCCGCTCCGGCGCGTCGTGGATCGCCGGCGGCGATTCCTGCCCCCAGGGCACGAACGCCTTTCCCGCCGGCTATGGCGTCTTCGACCCCGTTTCAGGCACGAACGCAGCCGCCGCGGCGGATCGGGTCGAGCCGCTATTCCGTGCGGCCAGTGTAGGCGCGCTCGTCGGTGCGGTCGATTGCTTCGGCGAAGAATGCGTCCTCCGCGGCGGCGCGCGCCTTGTCCCAGGGGCGCGGGGCGCCGTTGAGCTGGACGACCCAGAGTTTGAGGCGGCGCCTGTCCATATCGACCTGGCAGTTAGTACCCCATGCGCCGCCGTGCCCGAACCAGCCGTGGCCGTCTGCCGTGGCGTTGAGCCCGAGCGAATAGCCGCCGAGGCCATTCGGGCGCGTTGACGTGGCGAGGATGGCGCGAACAGTGTCCTCGCCGAGGATTCTCGCGCCGTTGTCGCCGACGCCGCCGTTCATGAGCATGCGGTAGAACTTCACCTGGTCGCGGGCCGTCGTCCAGAGCCCCGCTCCGGCCGACGGGAATACGTGGTCGTCGTTATACGGGCGTTGCTCCTGGTTGTTGTGGGATTTCCACGTCGCGGGAGCGTCGCCGTGGGCGTCGTACATTTCGACCTTGGAGGCGATCTGCGCGTCGGTCGGCTTGAAGCGGGTCTCCGCCATGCCAAGCGGGTCGAGTACGCGCTCCTGAAGGAATTGGTCCCAGGGCTTGCCGACGATTGTCTGGACGACTGCGGCGGCGATGTCGATACCCGTATTGGAATACCTGACATCCGTTCCCGGCTCGAACAGGAGCGGCTGGGACGCAGCCGTGGCGGCGGCGGAGCGGATCGGCATGCCGCCGGACCCGCCGCCGCCGGGGACGTCGGGCGACTTTGCCGGAATCTCGAACGGGAAGCCGCCGGTGTGGTTCAGGCACATGCGGACCGTAAGTTCGTTTTGGGCCTTTTTTAGCGTCCGGGTGTCGTTCGTCTCGGAGACCTTGACCCAGAGCGTTTTGAACTCCGGCAGATACTTCGACACGGGGTCGTCGAGCGAGAGGCGGCCCTCCTCCACAAGGATCGCCGCCGTGACGCCGCAGAAGCCCTTTGTTTGCGAGCACTGCATGAAGGCGTCGTCAAGGGAAATCGGGCGCCGCGCCGCGACATCGGCGAAGCCGGCGCATGAAACTTCCGTGCGATCCCCGTCGCAGACGATGCTCACCGCGCCGGGAAGCGCACCGCTCTCGACATACGGCGCCAGCGCGCGTGCCACGTGTGCGTCGGGCGACGGCGCGAGCGCATCGGAAAAGGCGTCGCCGGCCACGGAGGCAAGCGGCATGGCGGCGGAAAGGGCGAAAACGAGGGCGGAAATGGGAAACTTCATCTGAAATGCTCCATGTTTGAAACCGGACGCCCGAATGATATCACGCTTCAGGCCGGTTTTTCGGCGCGGGCTTCATTTTGCATCAAGTCAGACGGGAAAATGCTCGGTGCGCGAAGTCTTGATTTTCTCCAGGTTGAAATGTATCATGTGCGCCAAAGCGCGGCAATGGGCCGTGCGTAGAAGCAACGCAAAAAAACAATGCAAAAATCAATCCTTTCCCTTGCGGTGGCGGCGGTTGCCGCGACTGCGCTCGCCGACGGCGGCAACCTGCGCTATACGATCATGGTCAACCAGTTCGAGAACAAGGCGAACTGGAGCGGCCGCTGGAATCTTGGCGACGCCTGGGGCGAAATCCTAACGGACCAGTTGGTGCAGAGCGGCAAATTCATAGTCCTCGGCGAAGCCGACATGCGCGGCGCCGCCATGGCGGAGCAGGATCTGGCCGCATCCGGGCGCGTGGCCGGCGGCAAGAAAGCTCCGAAGACCGGACAGATGTCGCCCGCGCAGTTGCTCGTGAAGGGCGCCATCACCCACGTCCAGGAGACGAAGGGCGGCGGCGGCGGGATCGGTTTCCGCGGCATTACGATCGGCGGCGACAGCGGCTCGGCGGAAATCAACGTGACGATCTACGTAGTCGATTCCACGACCGGCCAGGTGAAAGGGTCGAAGAGCGTCACCGGCAAAAGCGGCAGGCGCGGTCTCTCCCTCGGTTATCACGGATCGGCGCTGGGCGGGCTGACCGGCGATCTCGGCGGCTTTGAAAAGGACAATATGGGCCAAGCCACGACCGACGCGATCAACCAGGCGATGGAGTTCATCATTTCGCAGCTCGAATCCATCCCGTGGCAAGGCTCCGTCGCGCTCGCCAAGGCCGACAAGCTCATCATCAACCGCGGTTCGCGCGAAGGCGTCGAGGTCGGCATGAAGTTCGACATCGGCAACGTTGAGGAACTTGTCGATGAAGACACCGGCGAAGTTCTTGACAGCGAAATGACCAAGATCGGCACCGTCACGGTGACCGAAGTCAAGGAGAAGGTCGCTTACACGACACCGCTCGAAGGCGCGGCCAAAGGCATGGGCGTACACCCTGCCAAGTAGCGTTTTCCGTGAAAACGGATCCCGCCGAAAAACTTTTTTCCCGGCGCTCCTTCGGCATGAAGCCAGGACTCGCCATGGTGGAAGCGCTTCTGCACCGCCTTGGCGATCCTCAGGACGCCTTTCGGATCGTCCATGTCGCGGGGACCGACGGCAAGGGATCCGTTTGCGCGATGATCCACTCGGTGCTGTCCGCGCTGGGGGTGCGTGCGGGGCTTTACACGTCCCCCCATCTGATCCGCTTCTCCGAGCGGATACGCATAGGCGGCGAGGCGATTTCAGACGATCGCCTTTCCGCGCTTGTCGAAGAGGCGGAAAGGGCGGCGCGCGACATCTCCGCCGCCGGCGGCGCAGACGCGACCTTTTTTGAAATGGCCACGGCCATTGCCGCGTTGCATTTCGCGCGGGAAGGCGTTCCGCTCGTTGTCTGCGAAGTCGGTCTCGGCGGCAGACTCGACGCGACGAATGCGCTGAAACCTGTAGTTTCGGCGATTTCGCGCATCGGTCTCGAACACACGCAGTGGCTTGGCGACACGCTCGAAAAAATCGCGCTTGAAAAGGCGGGGATCGCGCGCAAAGGCGTTCCGCTCGTCGTGGGTGCCATGCCGGAAGAGGCCAAGGCGGCCATTTGCCGGCACGCTGCGGCGGTTGGCGCGCCGGTGCGCCTTGCGGACGAGACGGTCGGCGTGGGCCGCGTCGGCGGCTCGCTCCAAAGCCAGACCGTGGAAATCGAAACCGGCGCGCGCTCGTACGGTCGCCTCACTCTCTCCCTCGCGGCGTCGTACCAAATCGAAAATGCGGCTACGGCCGTGGCGGCGTTGGAAGAGCTTGAAAGCGTCATCGGACGGGCCATTCCGCTAAAGGCCGTTAAGGCCGGACTCTCCGCGGCGAGAGTGCCGGCGCGCTTTGAGCTTCTCGGCGACAGCCCGCCCGTCATACTCGACGGCGCGCACAATCCTTGCGCGGCGTGTGCGCTTGTACGCGCGCTGAAGGACGCGGGCGCACGGCGCGCCGTGCGGTTTGTGTGCGGAATGTGCGACGACAAGGATGCAGCCGGTTTCATGCGCGAAATCGCCCCGTTGGCGGGGCGGGTATGGACTGTGCCGCTTGCCACGCCTCGCGGCGTCTCCGCCGAAAAACTGGCCGCTTTCGTCCGTGGCGCCGGCGTTAAGAACGCAGTGGCCGCGCACTCGGTGGCGGAAGCCATCGATGAAGCGCGCGCCGATGCCGCCGCGAGCGGCAGCCAGGTGGTGATCGCGGGTTCGCTGTATCTGGCGGGCGAAGTCCTCGCGTCCCGCGCATCGATTCCTCTCGATCCCGGCGAATTGCCGTCGCCGTCGTCCCTCTCCGGCAAAGGCGCATAGTTGCGGCGTTTTCCCGGCTGCTGCGGCGGATTTAACTCTGGATTCCAAACAACTTCCATTTCTTCCTTTTTTGCGTCATGGTCTGGTACGATTGGCTTATTCTCGTTCTTCCCGTCGTTTTCGTGATGGGGATGGGGTTTTATTCACGCCGCTACGTGCGCGGGGTCGTCGATTTTCTATCCGCCGGGCGCGTTGCCGGGCGCTATGTCATTTGCGTCGGCGATGTCGCGAACGCCCTCTCGATCATCGGCCTTGTCACGTATCTGGAGATTCACTACAAGACCGGATTCTCCGTCACGTTCTGGAACAGCATGCTGGCGCCGCTTTCGATCGTGATGAGCCTTACCGGCTTCATCCACTACCGCTTCCGCGAGACGAAGGCGATGAGCCTCGGCCAGTTCCTCGAGATGCGCTACAGCCGCCGGTTCCGCGTCTTTGCGGCGGCGCTGCGTTCGCTCGCGGAGATGCTCGCCAACATGATCATGCCGGCCATCGCCGCCCGGTTTTTCATTCAGATGCTCGACCTTCCGCCGGCCTTCCACGTGTTCGGATTCGAGTTTTCCACGTATGTTGTGCTCATGGCGCTGTTTCTGACGCTTGCCATTTCGCTCATCTGCTTCGGCGGCACGCTGGCGCTGCTCGTCACGGACTCGATCCAGGGCATGATCCTCTATCCGATCCTCGCCTGCTTTATCGTCTTTCTCTTCTGCAAGTTCTCCGTGACGGGTGAAATCATGCCCGTCATGATGGATCGCGTCAGGGGCGAAAGTTTCCTCAATCCCTACGACATTTCGAAATTGCGGGACTTCAACGTCTTTACGATGGTGATCGTGGCGGCGTACACGATGGTCATGAACCGCGGCGTCTGGATCGGTGCCGGATACAGCACCGCCGCCAAGACGCCGCAGGAGCAAAAGATGGCCGGCATCCTCGGCAGCTGGCGCGGTGCCAGCATCACGATCCTCTACATCCTCATCGCCTGCGCGCTCATCACCTTCCTGAACCACAAAGACTTCGCCCAGCGCGCCCACGTCGTGCGCCAGCAGCTCGCCAGCCGCGTTGTCGATGATGTCCTGAAGCACGACGGGCAAACGCGCGATGCGGTCAATGCCGCAGTCGCCTCAATCCCGGTGATCGAGCATGAAATCGGCGTCGATCCGCCGCTCTCTCAGGAGGAAAATCCCGATACGCAATTCCTCGAAACGATCCGCGCCACGCTTGTCGCCAACGCCCGCGCCGGCGTCGCTGCGGACGCCGCAGGCGTTCCGGGTGCGGAGTCCGGCGGTCTGGAGGCGGAAACCCCGGCGCTCATAGCGGCCGAAGGCCGCGCCAACGACACCTTCCAGCAGTGCCGTACGCTCTTCAACCAGCTGAGCCTTTCCGTCACGATGCGCGCGCTGCTGCCGCACGGCCTGTTCGGCCTTTTCGCGCTGCTGCTCTTTCTGGCGATGCTCTCCACCGACGATTCACGCATCTATTCGGCGACCCTCACCATCGCGCAGGATGTCGTGATGCCGCTCCGCAAAAAACCGTTCACGCCGCGCGGCCACCTCTGGATGATCCGCATCGTCGCGATCTGCATCGGCGTGTTCTTCCTGTTCGGCTCCTACTACATGAAGCAGTTGGACTACATCCACATGTTCAACCAGCTTGCATGCTCCATGTGGACAAGCGGCGCCGGACCGGTGATGACTTTCGGACTCTACAGCTCTTTCGGCACGACGGCGGGCGCGTGGGCCGCGCTCCTCGCGAGTTCCGTCGGCAGCATCGGCTACATCGTCATCCAGCGAAACTGGGCCGACGTCGTCTATCCCTGGCTCGTTGAAGCGGGGTTCGTCGAACGCTGCGACCGCTTTTTGCGCGCGCTTTCCTCGCCGTTCGAACCCTACATCCATTGGGAGATGGATCCCATCAAATGCCCGGTGAACACCCTGGAGTTCATGTTTTTCCTCATGCTCTTCACGTTCGGGCTCTACATCGTCGTCTCCAAACTCACCTGCAAGGAACCGTTCAACCTGGAGCGCATGCTGCACCGCGGCAAATACGACACTTCGCACGAGCACGGGCAGCTCAAGAGCCGCTGGACGCTGCGCACGCTCTTCCCGAAACTCGTCGGCATCACGCCCGAATACACGCGCGGCGACAAGTGGATCGCCTACGGCGTTTTCGCCCACAGCTTCGGGTTCAGTTTCTGCTGCTGCTTCCTCGGCACCGTGGTTTGGAACGCTTTCCATCGCTGGCCGCTTGGCTGGTGGAGCCGCTACTTCATTGCGGTGAACTTCGTCGTGCCGTGCGTCGTTGCCGCGATAAGTACGGTCTGGTTCGGCGTCGGCGGCTTCCTGGGGCTCGTCCAGCTCTTTCGCGACCTCAATGCGCGTCGCGAAACGAACGACCTCGACGACGGTCGCGTGGAAGGCTCGATGTCGCTTGCGGACAAGCAGGCGCTTGAAGACGCCGACAAGGCGGATTAGGCGGGGTCGGGCGCGGGCAGTGACGCGCCGGGGATGTAGGATACGACTTCGACGATCGGAGACGCCGGCCTGCCGGCGAGTCTGGCGATGACACCCTCTGCGGCGGCGCGGCCTGTCGCGGAGGGGTCGAACTCGAACCGCGCGAGCGAGCGCGGGTAAATGGGCGCGAAGCCCTTGTTGGCAACAGTCGCGGCATAGACATCGCGCGGTATCGAGATGCCGCGCTCCGAAAGCCCGATCAGCCCGCCCGTGGCGAGAAAGTCATCCGCCCAGAACACGAGCTGCGGCCATGACTCGCGCGGCCGCGAGAAACGTCGAATCATGACCTCCATGCCCGTGCGCTCGAGCCGCTCAAGATAGCCGGGCCCGTGGCTGCAGTGCGCAAGGATCGTTTCCACGGCGAGACCGGCGTTCGCAAATCGTTTGCAGACCTCGGCGAACACTACACTCTTGGAGCCGATCCCCACCACGAGGATCCTGTCCACGCCGCAAGCGCGGGATTGCGAAAGGAACGGCGATATGTCGCCAAGCATCGGACCGGGCGTTTCGACGCCGTAGTCGCCGTCTTTCGTGGCGAACGGAATGCCGGCCCGTTCGAGCCTTTTGAGGATCGCCGCAGGGCAAAAGAGCGGAAAGGCGAAGTCGAGGTTGAGCCTCAGCGCCATGTCGAGCGCACCATACTGGAGCGAACCGTTCGGAAGGCGATCAAGGGTTGCAACGTCGAAGAGATACCCGGCGGCAGTGAAACTGCGCCGCATCTCGCCGAAGAAGGCGGAGGTGTGGTAGGTGCCTTCCCGGTCGGCCGGGACGATACCAAGTATGCGACCCTTCCAAATCGATTTCCCGTGTCCGGCGACGATGCAACCCACCCCGCGGCGCGGGCTGACCAGATCTTCCGCCGCCAGAGTCGCGATGGCCGTTCTCGGCACCTGTACGCTCGTGCCGAGATGTTTTGCGAGTTCGACTATCGTCGGGAGCATTTCGCCCCTGCGGTAATAGCCGGAAACGATGGCGCTGCGCAAGCCGTCGGCCATCTGGACGCAAAGGTTCGTCGCAAGCGTCGGATCGAGTTTGAACGGTATCGGTTTTGTCATTGTCTGCGTCGGGCGCGGCCGCTGCCGAGGCGTACGGTCGCCGCGCCGCATTTCCGTGCGCCGCAAATCATGCTTCGGCGAGGCCTTCGCGCAAGCGCAGGATCGCGAAGAGCGCGAGTCCGGCCGCGAGGACAAGCGCGCCGAGCAGCGCGTCGTCGGCGGAAAGGTCGAAGAGTCCCTCTCCTTCGAGAAGCGAGTGAACGCAGTCCACGCTCCACATCAGGGCGGCGCCCGTGAAAACGAGCGCGGTTGTGCCGAGGGCGCGGGCCGGGCGACCGGCCCTGCGCCTCGACGCCGCAAGCGCCGCGAAGAAAAGCGCGGCTGCGATGGTCATGAGTTCGCACATGGCGGCGCTACGCCTCCGTGTGCGCCGCATGGCGCGCGGCGGCTTCCGAGACGAGTACCATCGCAACCCATGCGGCGGTGATGAGAAGAGCCATCGTGACGCCGAGGGTGGCGATTTCGCGGAGCATCCCGGCCGTGTCGCCTTCGGCTACGGCGGTGAGGAACGGATACTTCCACGTGATTTCACCGTGCCAGACGTGTTCAATGGCGAGCAGGAAGCTGCCGCCGAAGAGCATCTTCTGGAGCCATCCGATGCGGCGGACGAACGGGTTGCGCGAAGTCGCGACTTTTCCGCCGGCTGCGGACTTGGCGGCGCTGACGACGAGCGCCTGTGCGAGGGGGGCAGTGAAACAGGCCATTGAATGTCTCCTTGGGTTGTTGTGTTGGTGAAATCAGTTGGTGGCCGAGCGTGTCGGCGCGGTCGATGATGCGCGGCCCTGCTTCCCGCTCGAAGCGATCCCGCAGTTGGGGTCGGCAAGCGGCGCGGAGAGGAGTCTTGCAGTTTTCATCTTGCGTCCGATTGTATCACAGGCCGAGACTTGGCGTGAAATGCAAGTTTATGTGAGCGCGGAATCCAACCCGGCGGAGGCTTGCCCCCAAAAAATGGAGAACTCCTGCGCCGGCAATCCTCTTGATTTTCGACGATTCTCCCCGATTCTCCCCGAAGCTCGGGCGTTTCTTGGAAACGCGCCTGCCAGAATGCGGCTGGTAGGGACGCGCCCACGGCGCGTCCGCACAGCTTTGTTCGCCTCCTCCTCTGCGCCTTTGCCTCCTCTGTGCCTCTGTGTGGAAAAATAGAAAACTGGGGATAAGTTCCCAGCGGCTGGGGCTTGACACGGTCTGATGTCGGACTATAATGCGGCGGCGTCCCGGATGACCGGGAAGGAGAACGAACCCAATGGCAGCAAAATCGGATCGCCGGATCGTGGACGGCCTCGCGCGGATGGGGCGCGAGGACAACCGCTACGACGCGCTTTACCGGCGCGTCTATGCGGCATTTGGCGTCGCGCCGTGCGCGATGTGGGCGCTCTACTTCCTGCTCGCGTCGGACGACGGCCTTTCGCAGCACGAGATCGCCGGAATGATGATGTTCCCGAAGCAGACGGTCAATTCCGCCGTGGCGCGGCTCGCGATGGATGGCATGGTCGAGTTCGCCGCGATCGCCGGAACACGCAAGGAGAAGAAGGTGCGCCTGACGGCGGCGGGGCGCGACTTCGCCAAGCGGACGGTCGGGCATCTCCTTGAAGCGGAAATCCGCGCTACGAAAAAACTCGGCGTCGCGAAGATGAACGCGCTCTCCGATCTTCGCGCCGAATACCTTGACCTGCTCAAGGCAGAGTTTGAAAAGGACTTTTTGGACAGCTCCGATTGAGAAACAAGGGAAACTGTAAAAGTAAACCCATGAAACCGACTGAGGTGAAGCAACGGCCATCTGGCGGCGAGTCGCCGCGCCGCGTCCCGTTGCGCTTCGGGCGCTTCGACTACGCGGCCTTCCTGACGTTCGCGGCATACGCGGGGGTGTCGCTCGCGATCCCCGTTGTCCTGGTTGACATGGCCGACGAACTGGGCTTCCCGCTGCTCAAGGGCGGCATGGCGTCCGGCGGCGCGTTTCAGGCGGTGCGGAGTCTGGCGATGTGCGCGTCGATGGCGTTCTCCGGGTTTGCGGCGGCGCGGTGGGGCAACCGCCGCCCGCTCGGCGCGGCCGTCGGCCTGATGGCGCTTGGACTGCTGCTGTGCGCGTTCGCGCCGTCCTACGAGCTGGTCATGCCGGCGCTGCTCGCGGCCGGACTCGGCGAAGGCGTCGTGGAAGGCCTGGGGACGCCGTTCGTGCAGGACATGCACGGCGAGGAGCCGTCGCGCTACGTCAATTTCACCCACGGCTTCTGGTCGCTCGGGACGTTCATGTTCGCGCTCGCGGCCGGGGCGGCGCTCACGATGCGCGCGAGCTGGC
>JAFSUV010000086.1 GCA_017450425.1 Kiritimatiellia bacterium | reverse complement strand
GTCGTCCGACATACCGAGCAGATCGCGCATGAGCTGATACGCTTCGCAGATGAGCTGCATATCGCCGTATTCAATGCCGTTGTGCACCATCTTGACAAAATGACCGGCGCCGTTTTCGCCAACCCAGTCGCAGCACGGCGAGCCGTCCTCGACCTTGGCGCAGATCGCCTGGAAGATCGGCTTTACGAGCGGCCACGCGGCGGGCGAACCGCCGGGCATCATGCTCGGCCCTTTGAGCGCGCCCTCTTCGCCGCCGGAAACTCCGGTGCCGACGTAGAGCAGCCCCTTTTCCTCGACGGATTTCGTGCGGCGGATCGTATCGGGAAAGTGGCTGTTGCCGCCGTCGATTATGACGTCGCCCGGCTCGAGCACTCCGAGAAGGCTCTCGATCATGGCATCGACCGCCGCGCCCGCCTTCACCATCAGGAACACCTTGCGCGGCTTCGCGAGGTTTTCGGCGAGTTCGGCGAGCGAATGCGCGGCGATGAAGTTTTTGCCGGCGCCGCGACCGGTCACGAATGAATCGACCTTTTCCACCGTGCGGTTGAAAACCGCCACGGTGAAGCCCTTCGACTCCATGTTCATTGCAAGGTTTTCGCCCATCACGGCGAGACCGACGAGCCCGATGTCCGCTTTGCCCATAGTCTTGTTTTTGCTTTGTTGGGATTGCTGAATTCGACGCGGCGCTTTTTCCCCGCCGCAAAGTGAACTACGGGGTCGGAATTTTAGCACAACCGCCGCGAAATGTACGCCACGACCCGGCGCGGAATTCGGCGAACGAACCTTCGTCGAGCGCCCGGCGCATGTCCGCCATGAAGCGCATGAAGAAGCGGACGTTGTGGATGGTGAGGAGCCGCACGCCGAGGATTTCGCCGCAATGCAGCAGATGGCGCACGTACGCGCGCGAAAAATTGCGGCAGCAGTAGCAGTCGCACCCTTCTTCAACCGGCGAAAAGTCGCGGGAGAAGCGCCCCGCCTTGACCGGCACCGGGCCGTTGCGGGTGAAGGCCGTGCCGTTGCGGGCATGGCGTGTCGGCATGACGCAGTCGAACATGTCGATGCCGCGCGCCACGCCTTCGACGAGCTGGATCGGGTCGCCGACGCCCATGAGGTAGTGCGCGGCGTCGCGCGGGAGCGCGGCCACGCCGTCCTCGATGCCCTTGAGGAGTTCTTCCTCCGGCTCGCCCACGCTCACGCCGCCGACCGCGTATCCGTCAAAACCGATTTTCGCGAGCTCCGCGGCGCAGGTCTCGCGCAAATCGCGCCAGACGCCGCCCTGGACGATTCCAAAAAGCAGCTGCCCCGGAGCGCGCCGCTCCCCGGCGCACATCGACGCCCACCGGATCGTCGTCGCGACCGATTTTTCGGCGTATTCGCGCGTCGCCGGATACGGGATGCACTCGTCGAAGCACATCGCCACGTCCGAGCCGAGCGTGCGCTGCGTCTCCATCGATTCCTTCGGCCCGAGCAGGATCTTGCGGCCGTCGATGTGGGAGTTGAAGACGACGCCTTCCGGCGTGATTTTGCGAAGTCTTCCAAGCGAAAAGACCTGGAAGCCGCCGCTGTCGGTAAGGATCGGCCCGTCCCAGCCCATGAAACGGTGGAGGCCGCCGGCCATGGCCATCGTTTCATTGCCCGGGCGCAGCATGAGGTGGTAGGTGTTGCCCAGGATTATCTGTACGTCGAGAGCCCGGAGGTCGCGCGGCTCGAGCGTCTTCACCGTGCCCTGCGTGCCGACCGGCATGAAGACCGGGGTCTCGACATCGCCGTGCGCCGTCCTGAGTACGCCGCGCCGCGCCTCGAAGCCGTTACCGGTCTCTACGGAGCGAAGAAGAGTAAACGGACTTTTCATGGACGGCGCGGACGGACAGGGGCTTGAAATGGCGGCGCGGACAAACAGGGGCTTGAAATGGCGGCGCTGCGCTAACGGCGCGGTACGCTCCCGTCGTCTGCGGCGAGCTTCAGCAGGTACTGCCCGTAGTCGTTCTTCGCCATGCGGCGACCGGCGTCGAGCAGCGCGTTGCGGGAAAGCCACCCTGCCCCGTACGCGATCTCTTCGAGGCAGGCGATCCGCAACCCCTGGCGGTTCTGTATGGTTTCCACGAAATTCGACGCTTCCAGCAGCGAGCCGTACGTGCCGGTGTCGAGCCACGCGATGCCGCGCCCGAGCAGCTCCACCTTGAGTTTGCCCTTGCGCATGTAGGCGAGGTTCAAGTCGGTTATTTCGAGCTCGCCGCGCGCGCTGGGCCGGATGGACTTGGCCATCGCCACGACGTCGCGATCGTAGAAGTAAAGCCCCGGCACCGCCCAGTCGGACTTGGGCCTGGCCGGCTTTTCCTCGAGCCCCACCACATTGTGCCCGGCGTCGAATTCCACGACGCCGTACCGCTCCGGGTCGCTCACGCGGTAGCCGAACACGTGCGCCCCGTTCTCGGCGCTGCCCGCAGCGTCGCGCACCGCTTCCCGCAGCCCTTCGCCGAAAAAGATGTTGTCGCCGAGCACGAGCGCGCACGGCTCGCCGGCAATGAACTCTTCGCCGATCAGGAACGCCTGCGCAAGCCCCTCCGGCCGCGGCTGCACCTTGTAGGAAAAACGGACTCCGAAATCCCCGCCGTCGCCGAGAAGGCGCTCGAAGGACGGCAGGTCTTCCGGCGTGCTGATGATGAGTATGTCGCGGATCCCCGCCATCATCAGGACGGAAATCGGATAGTAAACCATCGGCTTGTCGTAAACCGGCAGCAGCTGCTTGCTCGCAGCCCGCGTTATCGGATAAAGCCTGGTACCCGAACCACCCGCTAGGACTATCCCCTTCATCTCCAGTTGATCTCCATTCGATTTCCGCCAAAAAGCGCCCGTCAGTTTTGATTTCCGCCAAAAGCGCCCGTCTATTTTGATTTCCGCCAAAAAACGCCCGTCAATACTGGCGCTCGTATTCGCCGGAGCCTATCCGCTTGAGTTTCGTGAAGCCCGCGGCCTTGGCCCTGTCGTCAAGGCCGGATTCGCTGAAGCCCACGTTCGGGGCGGTCGGCACCCGCTCCACCTCTTCGCCGCAGTCCGGACACGTGCGAAGCGGCTCGGCGGAGATGGATTGGAGCTCCTCGAAAGAACTGCGGCAGCGCGGACATCCCTTCCGCCCCTCGACAACCTGGTAAACGTAAAACGGCATGGCAAAAACGCCTGCGATTTGCGCAAGCGCGTCCATTCTAGCAAATGGAAAATCATCGTGCAAACGGCCAAACTGAAAATACGGATGAAACGCAAATAACACCGAATTTCCGGGACACGGAATGCGACTTTTTGGCGCGACAAAAAGTCGCGCCGGGCGGCGATTTCAAAAAAAGTGCGACCCATCCGGCGTCTTTTCGGGGTTGGCACGGGGTTTGCTTTTGAAGAAAACGTCAGACAAAAAAACAATCCCGCCTGTGCGGGGAAAGGAAACAAAACATGAACACATTCTTTGAAGCGACGCCATGGGGTCTCCTGCAAGACCTGCTCAACGTGGGAACCGACAGGTTCGACCGCGTCTGGAAAAATCTCGAATGCCGCGCGGCCGGCCGTTTTCCGCCAGTGAACGTCTTCACGGACGAAAACGCCGCGTTTGTCGAGGTGCTCCTGCCGGGCAAAACGGCCAAGGATGTCGATCTCACGATTGAAAACGCCACCGTGACGGTCTCCGACAATCCGGCCGAACCCGAAAAGGAAGGTGCCGCGAAGGCCGAGCCGGCGTGGAAACGCTCGATCGAACTGCCGTTCCGCATCGATTCGGGCACGGCCAGCGCCGAGTTCCGCGACGGAATCCTGCGCATCCGCCTGCCGCGCAAAGTCGAAGTCGCGGCCCACAAGATCGAAATCAAATAACAAGACGAAAAGGAAAGGAAAACGCCATGAACAGCGATTGCAACGAAAACTATGTGCTTCCTGCGGCACGCATGCAGGAAACTTCCACCGGATACGAAGCCGCGTTCACGATTCCGGGAGTGCCGAAAGGGGCGGTGGATCTGAGGGTCGATGGCCGGACGCTCCGGCTGCGCACTTCGGCCAAACCAGAGCCGCGGCCGGCGGGTTTCCGCGAAGCGCTGCGCGAGTTCGACCCCGCGCTCAACTACGCCGCCTCGCTGGAGCTGCCGGAATTGGCCGACCCTTCGACCATCCGCGCGTCGGTCGAAAACGGACTTCTCAAAGTCTCCTTCGACAAGCGCCCCGAAAACCAGCCGCGCAAGATCGAAATCGCGTAGCGCGCGGACGCGCGCCGAACGCCCGGCCCGGTCAACCACCGGGCCGGGCGCCGTGTTTTGCGGGCGCCGCGCGCGCTATTCTTCGGAATCTTCAGTGACGCGCACGACTTCGCCCACGGAAGTAAAGCCGGAAAACACCTTGGCCCAGCCGTCGTCGCGCAAGAGGGTCATGCCCTCTTCGACGGCTTTGGCGCGAATTTCCGAAGTGGGGCGGTGGGCAGTGACGAGCGAGCGGACCGTATCGCTCATGTGAAGCACCTCGAAGATGCCGCCGCGCCCTTTGTAGCCCGTCTGGTTGCAGCGGGGGCATCCCGCAGGATTCCACACGGTCTTGCCCTCGAAGAAGTCCATCCCCACGCCGGCCGCAGCGGCGAGCACCGGATCCGGCGCGCCCTCGGTCTTGCAGAACGGGCAGAGACGGCGCACGAGACGCTGCGCCAGAACTGCGGCCACGGAAGACGAGACGAGAAACGGCTCCACCCCCATGTCGATGAGGCGCGCGAACGCGCCGGCCGAATCGTTGGTGTGAAGCGTCGAAAACACCAGGTGGCCGGTAAGC
This sequence comes from Kiritimatiellia bacterium, assembly GCA_017450425.1. GTDB lineage: Bacteria > Verrucomicrobiota > Kiritimatiellia > RFP12 > UBA3636 > UBA3636. Next base: position 1,868 of record JAFSUV010000086.1, on the reverse strand, counting down.
GACGCGTTGATCGCGATTTCGGCCGTCTCGCGGTCGCGGATTTCGCCGACCATTATGATGTCCGGATCGAGACGCAGAAACGACCGCAGCGCCCGGGCGAAAGTGAGCCCGATTTCGGCCTTCATCGGCACCTGGTTGATGCCGGCCATTTCGTATTCGACCGGGTCTTCCGCCGTGAGGATGCGCTTGTCGATCGTATTGATTTCGTGCAAAAACGCGTAGAGCGACGTCGATTTGCCGGAGCCCGTCGGCCCTGTCACGAGGACGATTCCGTTCGGGCGCGCAATCGTGCGGCGGATGACCTTGTCGTCGCGCTCCGAGAAGCCGAGCTGCTCGAGCCGTATGACCCCGCCGCCTTTTTGCAGCAGTCGCAGCGAAACCGTTTCGCCGTAAACCGACGGGCAGGTCGCCACGCGGATGTCGATTTCCTTGCCGTTTACGCGGATGCCGATGCGGCCGTCCATGGGGAGGCGCTTTTCCGCGATGTCGAGGCCGGCCATGACCTTGATGCGCGAAATCACCGCAGCCTGCAGGCGGTGCAGCTGCGGCGGCACTTCGACGCGGTGCAGCAGGCCGTCCACCCGGTAGCGGATCCGCAGCTCGGTCTCCATCGGTTCGAAGTGGATGTCGGTGGCGCCCTGGCGGTCCGCTTCGGCGATGATCTGGTTGACGAACTTTACGATCGACGCTTCCTGGTTTACTTCCGAAAGGTCGAACTTGTTGGCCTGGTTTTCGTCGGCATCCGCGTCGTAAACGCCGTTTTCGGCCATCTTCGCAAGCGTGTCGGCGCCGACGCCGTAAACCTTGTTTGAAAGGCGTATGATCTTTTCGCGCGGACAGGCGACGAGCGCGATGTCGCACCCGGACGCGAGCCGGAGCGCGTCGGGAAGCGCCGAATCCAGCGGCTCGGAGGTCGCGACCGTGAGCGTCGTCCCGTCGAAACGCACCGGCACCACGCGGTACTGCGTGACGGTGCGCGCCGGAAGTTTTTCGGCGACTTCGCGCGGAAGCTCCATTTCCGACACGTCGAAGTACTCGATGCCGAGCGCTTTGCAGATCGCCTTGAGGAAGTCCTCTTCCGGCGCGAAGCCGAGCCTTGCGGCGGTTTCGACCAGGCCGGACTCGGTGCCGCCGCCCGCCGCACCGAGCGCCAGGGCTTGGTCGGGCGAAAGTACGCCGGTTTGCGTGAGGAGGGAGACTAGGACTGAATCGGCTGCCATCGTGGCGGACTGGGTAAAGACTTGTCTTAAGCGCGGTGCATTTTCGCGATGATACACGAAACGGAGGCCGTTTGCACGACCGGCGAGCCGGAAACGCCATGAACCGCGCGCGAACGCCTTTTCGCGGCGCGCCCGTTTTATGCTATTATTCTCCGCCGCTGCTGAAGCAAACGGAAGCCCCCTTCTCCGGGGCTCAAACCCACACAAAGACAAAACATGGAAATCATCGATATCCACGCCCGCGAGATCCTCGATTCGCGCGGCAATCCCACGGTCGAAGTTGACGTCGAACTCTCGGACGGCACCATCGGCCGCGCTGCGGTTCCCTCCGGCGCCTCCACGGGCGAAAACGAAGCGCTCGAACTGCGCGACGGCGACAAGAAGCGCTATCTCGGCAAGGGCGTCCTCAAGGCGGTCGAGAACGTCAACAAGGTCATCGCCCCCAACCTCGTCGGCCTGTGCGCCTGCGACCAGCGCGGCATCGACTACAAGATGATCGCCCTGGACGGCACGCCCACCAAGAGCAAGCTCGGCGCCAACGCGATCCTCGGCGTTTCGCTCGCCGTGGCCAAGGCCGCGGCCCAATCGCTCGGCCTGCCGCTCTACCGCTACATCGGCGGCGCGAACACCTACACGCTCCCGGTGCCG
>JAFSUV010000085.1 GCA_017450425.1 Kiritimatiellia bacterium | reverse complement strand
GCTTCGCCATGCTCTCGGTGGAGTCGCTGAAGGGCTCGGCCGCGCTTGCGCCCGAATCGCTCGCCGGGCATGTCGAGTGGGAAGTTCCGCCGGAGACGGAAGCGCTTCTCAAAGCGCCCGGGCAGGCTGTGATCCTGGCGTCGGCCCACCTCGGCAACTGGGAGCTCTCAGGCCATCTGATTTCCTTTTGGAAGCCGCTCGTCGCCGTGGCGAGGACTCTTGACAACCCGCTGGCGCAGCGCTTCATGGAAAGGCGCAACCCGCGCCGCCGCATTGAAATCGTGGCGAAGCATTCGCCCGACAAGCTCGCGCTGCTGCGCCCCCTCAGGGAGGGCAAGCTGCTCGGCCTGATTTGCGACCAGCACGCGACGTCCGACGGCGTCACGGTGCCGTTTTTCGGCCATCCGGCGAAGACCGTGGCCAGTCCGGCCCGGCTTTCCCTTGCGACGGGCGCGCCCGTCGTGTTCGGCGTCTGCTTCCGCACGGGGCCGATGAAGTTTCTCATGGCGGCGTCGGAGCCGCTCTCCGTGGAGAAAACCGGCGACCGCGCGGCGGACACGCTGGCGCTCACGCGGAAGATTTCCGAGGTGACGGAGCGGTTCGTACGGCGCTTCCCCGAACAGTATCTATGGGCACACAGGCGCTGGCGAAACTGCGGAAATACAGGAGAGGCCGAATGAACGGGAAAAGGGCAGACGGGACGGACCGCTTCGCGGCGACGGTCGCGGCATCGGCGAAAAAGGCGGCGGCGTTTTTTTCGCAGGACGTCTGGGATGTCGAGATCACGGCTTTGCGCGGCGTCCGCCGCATCGCCGTGAAAATCGCCCGGATTCTCATTCTCGCGGCGTCGGGCTTCAGGAGCGACGAGTGCGTCCTGCGGGCGTCGTCCCTCACTTTCATGACGCTGCTTTCGGTCGTCCCGGTGCTCGCCCTTTCGCTCTCCGTGTCCAAAGGCGTCATGGACGGCGACGAACTGCGCACCCGCGCGAGCACCGCGATCCACAATTCGTTCGCGAACTATTTTCCGGAGGCCGCGCTGAAGGACGAGTCCTACGCCGCCGGGGAAGCGGAAGCGCCCGCGGCCGGAGCTCCGGCCTCCGGCGCTGCGGAGGCCGGAAGCGTCGCCGGCGGCGGGGCGGAGGCGGCGCCACCGCCACCGGAACCGACGCCGCGCGGCGGGCTTGACGAAGCGTTTTTCCAGGACTTGGCGTCGAAAGCGTTCGACATCGTTGACGGCCTCAACTTCCGCGCCCTCGGCGGCATCGGACTGCTGCTGCTCGTGTGGACCGTGGTGAGCCTGATCGGAAACATCGAAAAGGCGTTCAACCGCATCTGGGGCGTGACGGAAAACCGCCCGCTCATGCGCAAGTTCACCGACTACCTCTCGGTCATTGTCGTGCTGCCCGCTCTTTCGATAGCCGCGTCCTCGGTTCCGCTCGTGGCGGAGTTCCAAAGCCGGGTCAATGCGCTCGACGGCGGTGCAGTGTCGCGGCTCGCCGGCATTCCGGTCTTCAAGACGATCTGGGTCCTCATCCTTCTCACCGTTTCGTTTTCGTTTCTCCTCCGCTTCACCCCAAACACGCGGGTGCGGTTTTGGCCGGGGATGCTCGGCGGCTTCGTCGCCGCCGTCGGCTTCAGCGCATGGCTCAAGGTGTGCCTTTCATTGCAGATCGGCGTCGCGAAATACAGCAGCTTCTTCGGCTCGTTCGCCGCAGTGCCGATACTCCTGTTCTGGGGGTATGTTTCGTGGGTCATAATACTTGTCGCCTGCGAGGTCTCGTTCGCGGCGCAAAACGCCGACACGTACCAGATGGAGAGAGGCTGGGAGGTGCCGTCGGCGCGCGCGCGGCTGATGCTGGCGACCGCGTTGCTGCGGGAACTCGCGACTTCGATCGAGGCCGGCGACGGCATCCTCGACGCCGTGGGCTTCAACCGCCGCCACCGGATCCCGGTGCGGTTCGTGCGCGACGTGGCGGCGCGCCTCGTCGCAGCCGGCGTCATCGCCCCGGTCGCGGGGCGGGACGAAGCGTTCGTCGCCCGCGTCGATCTCGGCCGGTGGACGGTTTCCGACCTCGTGGGCGCGCTCCTGCGCTCGGGCGAAACGACGCCCGACGCGCTCGGACTGGAGGCGCTTCCGTCCGCGCGGGCGCTTTCCGCGTGGCTCGACGACCATCGCGCCGACGCTCCGCGTCTTGTCGATTTGCCGCCGGACGGCGCGGCCGGCGGCGCGTCCGGCTTCGCCGCAAAGGCGCCGGTCGCATGACACCGGCTGCAGTGCCGGCGCCGCTTCGGAGCGTCGCGGTCTCCGATCCCGCCGTAGCGGCTTTCGCGCGCTTCGCGCTCGGCGAGAAGGGCGAGTCGGAGAACACCGCCGCCGCATACTTGCGTGACATCGGGCAGTTCGCGCTTTTCAGATTCGAGGGCGCCGGATCGGGCGCCCTCGACTGGCGCAAAGTGCGGCGCGAGGACATTCGCTCGTTCCTTGCCGCCGTAGCGCGGACAGAGACCGCGCCCGCCACCGTCAGGCGGAAGCTTTCCGCGCTGCGGTCGTTTTTCAAGTTTCTGGTCCGGTGCGGCGTGGTGCGCGAAATTCCGCTGGAGGGGCTTAGGGGGCCGCGCGCCGCAAGGACTCTTCCCGACGTCCTTTCCGTCAACGAAGTCGGCGAACTTCTCGACACGGCGAAGCTCCGCGCCGACGCGGAAGAGGCGACGGCGCCGGCGGACGATTCGGAGCGCGAGCGCACGCGCGCCTATGTCGCGCTCCGCGACTGGGTCGCGCTGGAGTTTCTCTACGGCACGGGCGCCCGCATAGCCGAAGCCGCGTCGCTTTGCGTGGGGAATCTCGACATGGATTCCGGCTGCGCGGTCCTGACCGGCAAGGGGCGCAAGCAGCGCCTGTGCCCGATGTCCGGATGCTCGCAGAGGGCTGTGGCGAGGCTCCTCGAAGCGTCCTCCCGCGTCTTCGGGCCGGATTTGGCGGCGAAATCGGGTTCGCCGGTGTTCTTCAACCGCAGGGGCGGCCGCGCCACGACACGGCTTTTCGAGCGCGTCTTTTCCGCGGCCCTCGCCGCAGCCTGTCTGCCGCCCCGCTATTCGCCGCATTCGCTGAGGCACTCCTTTGCCACGCATCTGCTCGACAACGGAGCCGACCTCCGGGTCGTGCAGGAGCTTCTCGGCCACTCGTCCCTGTCAACGACCCAGCTCTACACGCATGTTTCGATAGAGCGCCTGCACTCCGTCTATCGCGACACCTTTCCGCGCGCATGACCCGCGGCGGCGGCATGTCCGGAAGACTCGCCGGGCGGAAGATGGCGGGCGTCCTTCAGCGGGTTGCAGTCTTTAGGAGCGTGGCGCCGAGCGAATCGGCGACGCAACGCATGGCGGCGGGCGTGAGGTGGTTGCCGGTGTCCGGATCCAGCGCTTCGGACGGATCCTGAAATCTCCGTTTCAGCGCGGCGCGGACATCGACAAACTCCATGCCGGACTCTTTGGCGAACCTGCGCATGATGCCGTTGAGCGCCGCAAGCGTCCTCTCCTGCTCCGTGCGGTCGCGCTCCGGCGCGTTCCGCACCGGTATCGGGCCGAGCAGAACCGGCCTCGCGCCGGCTTTGCGCACTTCAAGCGCGACCTTCGATACGCTTTCGAGAATCCGCTGCGGCGACTTTCCGAAAAACGCGTCGTTGTGGCCGGTCCAGATCAAAACCGCCGCCGCGACGTCGTTTTGGGCGTTGGACGCCTTCATGATCCGGCCCGCCGCCGCCGCCAGTTCTTCGGCGGTGGAACCGGGCTTGGAAATGTCGCGTACGCCGGCGAAGGGGAACCCGCGTCCGCTGCCGAGAAGTTCCGCGATTCCGTGTTCTTTGCCGTCCGGCCCCACGGCCCGCGTACCGTGCGGCACGCTGTCTCCCGCTACGAGCAGTTTGCCGGGGCGGGGCGGCGGATTTGCCGAGAGCAGCACGGACATAGACGCCATTTTCCGCGTTTCGGGAGCGTCCGAAATTCGGGCCGAAAGAAGGAACTGCTTCCGCGCCTCAGGCCACCGCGCCGTCCGCAACAGCGCTTCGGCGTATTCTTCCCTGAAAAAGAGGTCGCCGGCGCCGAGCGCTTCGGCCTTCGAAAAGTCGGATACCGCGCTTTCCATGCGCCCAAGTCCGAAGTTTACGATGCCACGCTGCCGGAGTATGCTGACGGAGTCCGGTTTTTTTGCAAGTTCCGCAGTCAGAAAGTGGAGAGCCTTAACCGGAGAGCCGGATTCGGCCATCGTCTGCGCACGCGTCGCTATGCCGTAGTCGAAATCCGGCGCAAGTCGCATCATGCGGGCGAATTCGGCGTCGGCCGCCTTGGCGTCGCCTCCTTCTCGCCACAGGGCAAGCGCGTAGTTGTGCGCCGCCTGGAACGAAGCGGGATTGATGCGGATCGTGCGTTCCCAGAGCGCCGTCGAGGATTTGTAGGATTTCGCGAGCGAAAACGACGAGCATGCGAACGTCGCGGCGATGGCGAGCGCGACCGCCCGGCGCAAGGGGAGGTTCTTTATGGCGTACACGGCCTCGGCTGCGAGCCAGGCTGCGCCGAACGACGCGAGATACGCATACCGGTCGGCCAGTATCTGCGTGGCGCCGGCCTTGAGCAGCGGCGGCCAGAGATACGGTGCCAGTGCCGCGATGCACCATGCGAGCGGGCTGAAGAAAGCGGAGCGGTCGCGCCAACTCCGCACTAGAGCGGTCGCGACAAGGCAGACGCATGCGACCCCCGCAAGGCAGGCGATGGAGAAAAGCGGGGTCTTCAGGTCGAACCGCGGATCAATCGCATGGCCCAGCGGCCACGCCATGCATGCGATATAGCGGGGAAACGCGCGCAGGGCGGCGCCAAGGGCGCTTGAAAAGGAGGAGCCCATTGCAAAATGGCCGGCCCGAAACGCATCGGCTGCGGGATTCCCGCCGTGCGCCTCCATGCTGCGCGCGATTTGAAACCTGGCGGCAAGGGCCAGAGCCAGCGCAAGGGCGCAGTACGTCGCAAGGACGCGGCTGACGGATTTTCCGCTTTTGCCGGCGCGCCCGATCTCGACGGGAGACGGAACCCGCCGCACGGCGACGGCCGCAAACAGCAGCGGGAACACGACGGCGGTTTCCTTGGCGCCGACCGCGACTGCGGCGAGCGCTGCCGCGACAAGGGAAAAGCCGCCGCTTTTCTTGAGCGCCGCCAAAAGCGCCAGCGTGACGAACAGTGCGGACAGCAGTTCCTTGCGGTGGGAAACGATGCCGACCGACTCGACGCACACCGGATTGAGCAGGAAGAGCAGCGCCGCGCAACTGGCGAGCCACGGCGGCTTCCCGAGCGAAAGGAGCAGTATGCACCCGGCGAGTCCGGTCGAAATGTGGAGAAGGATGTTTACGGCGTGCGGCCCTGTCGTCCCCTTTCCGAACAGCGCGGCGTCGATCCTGTGCGTGAGTTGGCGCACCGGGCGCGGACACACCGCGATGTCCTTGAAAAAGTCAACATGCGCGGTGGTGTCGCCGTCTGCGAACACTACCGCTTCGTCGCCCTCGATGACGGCATGGTCGTCGAAGAGCAGCGGCGCCTTGAGGAGCGGCGAAAGCGAAACCAGGCAAACAAGCGCCGCTGCGGCAAACGAAGCCGAAGCGGCGCGAAAGTTCCCCGCCCGTGCCATGCTAGAGCAGTTCGGCTATCTGCACGGCGTTGAGAGCCGCGCCCTTGAGGAGCTGGTCGCCGGAGACGAACATGTCGATGCCGGTGCCGTCGGGATTCGAGACATCCTGCCTGATGCGGCCGGCGAGGACTTCGCCGCGGCCCGAAGCGTCGATCGGGAGCGGATACTTGAGCGAAGCCGGATCGTCCACCACGATGACGCCGGGCGCTTTCGCGAGCGTGCCACGCACTTCTTCCGGCGACACTTTGCGCGAAAACTCCAGATTGAGCGATTCCGAGTGCGCGCGCAGGGACGGGACGCGGACGCTCGTGCACGATACGCGCAACTCCGGCAGATGCAGGATTTTGCGCGATTCGTTGACCATCTTCATCTCTTCCTTCGTGTAGCCGTTGGGCTGGAAGACATCGATGTGCGGAAACACGTTGAAGGCGATCGGATCGGAGAACGCGGTCGGCACGGAGCCGGAACGCTCGAGCACGGCGCGGTATGAGCGCGCGAGTTCGTCAATTCCCGACGCCGCCCCGAGCAGCGCGCGAGTCTGTTCGTAAAGCTCGTTCATGCCCTTGGCGCCTGCGCCGGACGCGGACTGGTAGGTCGCGGCGACGATGCGCCTGAGGCCGAACGCGCGGTGGAGCGGCGCGACGGCCACGAGCATAATGATCGTGGTGCAATTCGGGTTGGCGATTACGCCGTTGTGCTTCGCGGCATCGCCGGGATTGACTTCGGGCACGACGAGCGGCACGTCGTCTTCCATGCGGAAGGCGGACGAATTATCGACCATCACGCACCCCGAATCCACGACGGCCTTGCGGAAAAGCTTCGAAATGCCGGCTCCGGCGCTGAAGAGGGCGACATCGACCCCCTTGAACGAGTCTTCGCCAAGTTCTTCGACGGCGATCTTTTCGCCGCAAAATTCGACGGTCTTGCCGACCGAACGCGCCGATGCGAGAAGCTTCAGGGACGCGACGGGAAACTTCCGCGCTTCGAGCGTCTTTACCATCTCGACGCCGACGGCTCCGGTGGCGCCGGCCACAGCTACGCGAAGAGGACGATTCATAGGACTTCCTTCCGATTTTTTTTGTTGTGTGCGAATCGGCGCACCAGTATATTCCGAGGCCGCCTCGCAGTCAAGCGCCGTGCCGCGCCCTCGCGAGAATCAGCCTGTCCTCGAAGGTCAGATGCCGTCCCGGAACGTGGTGTATGCTATAATTTTTCATGGCGTCCCTCCCGTGTTTCAGGTTTTTGGTCGAACCCATGACACCACGGTGCAGGGCGCCTTTTGCACTTACCTCCCCGGCGCTCTTCTTCTTGGGCTTCCGTTGCCCATTCTTTGATCCTGTCAATTTCATTCCATTTGCTATTGCACTTCTCCGAAAAAAATTTGTGAAAGTTTTTGCTTGACAAGCATCTTGGCGTTTGCTAACTTACCCCGCGTTTTGCGACACTTACGGGGCTATAGCTCAGTTG
>JAFSUV010000084.1 GCA_017450425.1 Kiritimatiellia bacterium | reverse complement strand
GTATTCGTCCACCCGGAGCGCGATCCGCTCGGAGCGGGCTGGAACCGCAGGCAGAGCGAAATCGCGGTGGGTTCCGGCGGCGAAAGCGGCAAAGGGTACGGCAAGGGCACCCAGAACGCCCTTGGATACCTGCCGGCGTCGGTGTCGTCGTCGGATTTCGTCTTTTCCGTGATCGCGGAGGAAACGGGCTTCAAGGGCAGCGCGCTGCTCATGGCGCTGTTCGCGCTGCTCGTGTGGCGGGTGGTCTGGACGGGCCTCGCGTGCCGCGAAGAAGCCGGGCGGCTCGTCTGCACCGGCGTGGCGGCGATTTTGTTCACCCACGTGTTCGTGAACGTGGGCATGACGATCGGACTCGTGCCCGTGACGGGCATCCCGCTGCCGCTCGTGAGCTACGGCGGCACGTTCACGGTGTCAACCCTCGCGCTGCTGGGGCTTGTGCACTCCGTCAGGCTCCACGGCGGCGGCGCCTGAGCGCGAGCGCCGTCGAGCAGCGCAGCGCCATGGCGACAATCACCGTCGGTGCAGACGGCGGCAAATCGAGCCACCAGCTGCAGCAGAGGCCGGCGAGCATTGAAACGAAGGCGAACGCGGCGGCGATCGCCATCGCGCCCTCCAGCCGCCTGGCGAGCGGCCGGGCCGCAGCCGCCGGGAGCGCCAGCATCGCCACGGCGAGTACGATGCCGACGGTGCGCACCAGCATCACCACCGCGATGGCGGTGGCGACGCAGGTCGCGACGTTCCACCGCTTCACCGGCTCGCCGCGCAGCGCGGCGAGCCGCTCGTCGAACGCGGCCGAGAGTATTCCGCGCCGGAACGCCGCGAGAAGGAGCGCGAGCGCGGCGTCGAGCGCGACCATTGCGGTGATGTCGCCCGCCGCCACGAACAGCACCGATCCGAAGAGCCACGTGGCCAGGTCCGACTGGTAGCCTGGCGTCGCCGCCATGAACGCGAGCCCGAGCGCCATGCCGACGGCCCACATTTCCGAGAGCGCGCCGTCCGCCTCGCGTCCGCGGGCCGACGGCGAAAGCGCGAGGAAAAGACCTGCCGCGAGCGCCGCCGCGAACGCTCCGAGCGTGGGCGTCGCCCACGCCCAGCCGAGCGTCGCGGCGAGAAAGCGCGCGAGGCCGATGCCGGCGAAGCACGAGTGCGACACCGCTCCGGCCATGTAGGTGCGGTGGCGCACCGAGCAGAGCACCCCAACCGAGCCGCACGCGAGCGCCGCGAGCGCCGAGGCCGCGATTGGAAGCGCGAGGGTCTGAAACATTTCCGCCATGGCTTCTAGAAGTCCCCGAGTTCGATTTCCCGGTCGGGGCTCGACACCGGTTCGCGCCAGCCCGCAGGTTTTTCCACCGCCGCCTTCGGTATTTTGGAAGAGTGGTAGAGAAGGGTGCGCGTCGTGTCGTAGATCAAAACTTCGAGCGGAAACTCCACGTCGGCGCCGAGCGGCAGACGCAGCGCTTCGCCGCCGTCGCCGCAGGGGAGCGCGGCGGCGTCCGCCTGTACGAACGGCGCTTCGTCGAAAGGCCTGTAGGCGATCACCGACAGCGGCATCCTCGCGCCCGTCGGCTGCGCTGCAAGCAGCGAACCGAAAAACGCGGGGTCTTTGGAGTCCCGCACCACGCGCACCGAAAACGACATGTCCCCCGGCGTCGCGTCTATGCGCGGCAGGGCGCCCAGGGCGTCCGCCCCGCGCCTGGCGCCGATGCGGGCAATGCCGGTTTCCTCCTTCAGCCCGATGCCGGCGCGCGCGGCGATTTCGCCGCCGACGACTGCCGCGAAGCCGTATTCGGCGAGCGCTTCGCTCACCGCGACTGCGGCTTCGGGGCGAACGCGCTCGATGTAGATGAGCACCGGCAGAGGCGGCAGCCCGACCCCCCACCGGACCCGGCGCGCGAGGGCTCGCGGCTCGACGGGGTGGAACCCGCCGGCGGCGAGATCCCGCATCTGGAGATAAAACAAATCCGGCCTCACATCGCCCGCGCCGCCGCCGATCGAGGCGTAGTGGATGACCGGCACCTCGGCGGGCGCGATCACGGCGGCGCG
>JAFSUV010000083.1 GCA_017450425.1 Kiritimatiellia bacterium | reverse complement strand
CTTGACCTTGTTCTTCTTCGCGGCGGCGATCATGTCCTTGCACTCCTTGACCGTCATCGCCATCGGCTTCTCCGTCATGGCGTGGAGGCCGGCGTTGCAGGCGTCGATCACGGCCGGGGCGTGGACGCCGTTGGGGGTGCAGACATCCACCGCGTCAATCTTGCCCTTCAGCGCCTTGAACATTTTGAGCCACGGCTTCTGCGTGCCGTCGATGAAGAGGTTCTCCACCGGGATGCCGTGCTTTTCGTGAAACTGGTCGAGCCGCTCCTGCACGATGTCGCAACCGCCGACGATTTCGGCGTTGGGGATCTTCTTGTAGGCTTCCATGTGGGCGTAGGAGATGCCGCCGCAGCCGATGATCGCGATGCGGAGCTTCTTGCCCTTGTATGCCGCAGTGTTGCTTTCGATCTTCGTCGAAACGCTCTGGTTGTTGTCTGCCATTTTGGTTTTGCCGTGAGGCTTTGTTTGGTTTTTGTTTTTCGGGATGCCCGCCCGGAAAACGCCGGTGCGCACCTGCGCGCGCGGGCATCCGGAAAGCGCCCACATTCTACCACGAAAACGGATTTGGGGCGTTTGCTTCGTTTCGCCCGGATTTCCGGGCGCAAGGCGTAGCGCGCGGCGTAGCGACGGTTGCGGGCGTTTCGTGGAAACGCCCCTGCCAGGACGCGGCCGGTAGGGACGCGCCCACGGCGCGTCCGCAATTTTTTTGGGATAAGCCTCTTAGCCCGGATCGTCGGGCTCCACGGCGAAAATCCTCGCTGCGGCTTCCGCGATCTCGGCGAAGACCGGAGCGGCGCTTACGCCGCCGTGGTAGGCCTTGGGCTGGTCTGGCGCGGGCGGCACCGCTTCCAGCGTGACGAGGATCGTGTACTGCGGCGCCTCCGCCGGGATGAACCCCACGAACGACCCGCGGTGGAGCGTTTTCGAGTAGCGCCCGTTCACCACCATCTGCGCGGTGCCGGTCTTGCCGGCGGTGGAATACCCGCTCACCGCCGCCCTGCGGGCCGTGCCACCCGGACGGGTCACGCCCTTGAGGACGTCCCGCAACTGCGCGGCCGTCCGCTCGGAAACCGGACGGGACACGACCTCCGGCGCGAACGTTTTCGCCGTCGAGCCGTCCGGCCTTCTGATCTCCTTCACGAGGATCGGTTTCAAAAGCCTGCCGCCGTTCGCGATCGCGCTGTAGGCCCCGCAGAGCTGGATCGCGGTGCAGGTCATCCCCTGCCCCATCGAAATGCGGATGTTGTTCAGCTCCGAGCCGTCCCCTATCGTCGTCCCCACGCCTTCGCCCCGCAGCGCAAGGCCCGTGGTCCGGCCGAAGCCGAAAGCCTTGAGGTGCGCCTGCTGGCGCGCCTTTCCGAGCATCATCCCGAGGCGCGAGGCGCCGCGGTTGGAGCTCCATGCGAGCATTTCCGAGACTGTCAGCTGCGACTTGCCGTGCGTGTGGTCGCTCAGCGGTTTTCCGCAGTACAGTCCGGGCGAAACGTCGAGAAGGGTGTTCGTGCCGACAAGCCCCTCGTCCATCGCCGCCGCCGCCGCAAAGGTTTTCATGACCGACCCCGGCTCGTAGAGCGTCGAAATCGCCCTGTTGGACTGCTCGTCCGGCGTTGTCGAGCCGAACCGGAGCGGATCGAAATCCGGGCGGGACGCCATGGCCAGGATTTCGCCGGTGTTGCAGTCCTGGACGATCGCCCATGCCGCGCGCGGGTGCCACTTCTCCATGGCCCGGTCGAGTGCGGTATCGACGGCGAACTGCATCCTCTCGTCGATCGCGAGGATGACGTCGCAGCCGTCCACCGGCGCCACGGTTTCCTTGCGGCGGCTGCGTATCTCGCGGCGGTTCCTGTCCGCGTCGCCGGTGATCCTTCCGTCCGTCCCGCGAAGGAAGGCGTCGAGCGTCTTTTCAAGGCCGTACAACGGCTCCTCGGCGGAGTTCACGGTGCCGATCACATGGCACAGGCCGCGTCCGAGCGGATAGGAGCGGCGCGAGATTTTCTCGAGCCCCACGCGGTGCCGGAACACCCTGTTCGTGGAAATGTCCGCGACAAGCGCCGAATCTACAGTTTCGCCCAGCGGGCGGTAGCGGGAGTTTTCGGCGCTCAGCGCGGCGTATATCTTCTCGCGGGCGAACGCGCCATGCCTCGCAAGCGCGGAATAGACCTCCACCTCGGCACCGGCCTTTCGCACGGCTTGCGGATCGACGAAGACCTTGAAGGCCGGCATGGTCTGGGCGAGAGGATGCTCCTTGCCCCTCCTGTCGTAAATCCCGCCGCGGTACGCCTTGACGACCTGCGTGTATTCCACCGGGGCGACGACGGAGGCGTCCGGCCAAAGCTGCACGAGCACGAGTTTCCGCCCGACATAGACGAACATGCAGGCGAGAAAAAACGCCACGACCGCCATTCGCGAGTCCATGGTCGCGGCGAGCCGCGCCGCAAGGCGCCGCACCGATGTCATGACCCGCGCTCCCGCCATGAAAACACGCCCGCCGGAACTTCGGCGGCCAATCAGCGGTTGGCGGCGTAAACCGTCGCGGCGGGCGTGGCGGGAAGGGAGACTCTTCCCGCCATGGCGACGCGCTGCGACGAGCGCGGGAGCGCCATCGCCACGCCGTGCGCGGCCAGCGCCACGGCCAGGGTCTGCGGCGTGCGGGCTTTGGCCCAGTTCGCGTTTTCGCGCTGGAGCTCCTCCTGCAACCGGAAGGCGCGGGATTCTTCGCGCATGATTTCGTCCTGCACCGCGTCGCGCATGTGGACGCACATGAGATAGCCCATGAGCACGACCACTCCGAGCACGATCGGGACCGCGCTTTTCATCGAAATGGAAAACGTGTTCTGCCGCGCGCCCCATTGGCGGTTGCGGTTCACGTAGCGGCGTTTCTGATGTTGGCGGCGGGCGGGCATTTCATTGTCCTCCTGAATGGAAATCGTTAGTTTGAAATCGGGTTTTCGCGCGTGGCGGACGCGGCCGGGCGCGACGCGGGGACTTTTGTCGCGACCCGGAGGCGCGCCGAGCGCGCGCGCGGGTTCGCCGCGCACTCTTCCTCCGTCGGGAACACCGCGCGGCGCGGCGTCCTGACCATGCGCGGCAGCTCGCCCTCCCAGCGCGCCCCGCCTTCCGGCAGGGCCGCCATGCGGCCTTCGTGGGCGGCAAAGGCCCTTTTGACGAGGCGGTCTTCCAGGGAATGGAAGGAGATTGCCGCCACCACGCCGCCTTCCGCGAGAAGCCGGAACGCGCCTTCGAGCGCTTCTTCGATCTGTCCGAGCTCTTCGTTTACGGCGATCCTTATCGCCTGAAACGTTCGCGTGGCCGGATGCCGCGCGGCTCCGCGCCGCCCCCCGACCGCCTTTTCGACCACCGCCGCGAGATGCCCGGTCGTGTCTATCGGCGACTTCGCCTGCTCTTTCACTATGGCTTCGGCGATCCGCGCGGCCCGCCTTTCTTCGCCGAAATCCCGAAGCGTTTCGGCTATGGCAGAAGCGTCGCCGGCGTGTTCGGCGATCCACTGCGCCGCGGTGATCCCGCGGGAAGCGTCCATGCGCATGTCGAGCGGACTGTCGAACCGGAAGGAAAAGCCCCGCGCCGGGTCGTCGAGCTGGAACGACGAAACCCCGAAGTCGAACAAAATGCCGTCAACGCCGCAGAAACCGCGCCGTCGCGCGACGCTTTCGATGTCGCGGAAATCCGAATGCTCCGCCGTGAAGCGGTCGCCAAACGCGGCAAGTCTGGCCTTGCAGCGCGCGACCGCCTCCCCGTCCCGGTCGAGGCCGAGAAGCGCGCCGTGCGGCCCCGACCTGTCCAGGATCGCCTCGGAGTGCCCGCCGCCGCCAAGCGTGGCGTCGATATAGCGCCCCCCGGCCTTCGGATGCAGGCTTTCGAGCGTTTCGCGAAGCATGACTGGCACGTGCACCGGCATTGTGAAGAGCGGTTTTTCCTAAAAGCCCATCGATTGTGCTTGCGCGACGAGAGAGGAGAGGACGGCGGCTTCCGAGCCGTCGAGTTTCGGCCGGCTTTCCGGCGACCACGCTTCGATGTGATACCCGGCGCCGATGAGAACGACCTCCGTGGAAATGCCGGCGAACGCGAGAAGCGAATCCTTTACGCGGATGCGTTTCATCGTATCGACCGCGACGCACGAAACAAGTTCGCCCATGCGGCTCGTGAAGCGGGCCTTCGCGGCATCGGAGAGCGCCGCGCCGCGAAACGCCTCCATCCGCCTGTCGAACTCGGCGGGGCAAAAGACGTCAAGGCACCTTTCCGCGCCGTCCAAATGCGCGATCGACGGCATCACGTAAACCTGCGCGGGGCAGCCCATCCGCTCGAACCAGTCGGCCGGAATGGTCCACCGCCGCTTTGGATCGAGGCGGTGATCCGCCCGCCCGAGAAGCGGTTGTATCAACGCCGCGTCCCTGACGCTTTTTTCGCCGCCCGCTGGTGTTTCTTCTGACATTTTGTGCCCTTGTGTGCCACCATGATACACCTGCTCCCACTAAAAAGCAAGAAAAATGTGTGGCAATCCTTGTCCACCGCTCTGGTTGCGGGCGTTTCATAGTCTTATCCCCTATTTTTTGAGCGAAAGCGGCGCACTCGGCAGTCTTGCATTTCGACCGTGTTTTCATTTTCGACCGCACAGAGGCGCAGAGGAGGCAGCGGCGCAGAGTTTATCGGCCAGTTCCTCTCGACATCCCGATCAAGGCGGCTCCGCCGCCGCCGAAATCCCGGAGCGACATCCCGGCATCCCGGCATCCCGCAATTCCGGCACCCTTTTTCCCCCGGCTCTCGGGCGAGTGCGGACG
>JAFSUV010000082.1 GCA_017450425.1 Kiritimatiellia bacterium | reverse complement strand
CGAGGCGCCGCACGCGAAGGCGAGCGCCCCGTCGGTGACGTTCTCCGCCGCGCCGGCGCCGCAGTCGATCCTGAAGGCGGTCGCGGAGCCGATGCCGCCGTGCGCCTTCCAGTAGCGGTCATAGACCGTGGGCGCGAAGACTGCGCCGCCGGGCAGCTGGAGGCGACCGCCGAAGGTGGCGGCGCACGGGAGCGGCTCGGAGCGCCCCCAAAGCGACATTGAGGCGATTGCGAAAAGAGCGGCGAGGGCGGAGCGTTTTGCTGTCATGGCGGAAAAGTTGCCTTCCTTCTACGGTTCTGAACAATGCGTCAGCGGGAACACATGGTACAACAAAACGCGGTGCCGGTGCGGCGCTTGACAGAACGGCGCGAAAAGTGCAACATACGCGCCCACGGACAACAAAAGCCGACGTGCCAGAGTGGTCGAATGGGCGGGATTTGTAATCCCGTAGGGAAACCTCGTCAAGCGTCCGAATCGCTTCGTCGGCTCCATTTTTTTTGTGATATCATGCGTCCCATGTCCGACAACCTTTTCGATCTGCCGCCGCAAGGCGCTTCGCCGGGCGGCCGCGCCGCGCTTTCCGGCGTTCCGGAATCCGCAGCGGATCGCGCGCTGTGGCTTCGCGCGGAGCTGGAGCGCCACACCGTGCTTTACTACCGCGACGCCGCGCCGGAAATTTCCGACCGGGAGTTCGACGCGATGATGGCCGAACTGGCGGCTCTCGAAGCGAAGTTTCCGGCGCTGAAGAGCGCAAACTCGCCGACGAGCCGCGTGGGCGGCGAGCCGTCGGAATCGTTCGAGCCCTTCGAGCATGAACTGCCGATGCTGTCGCTCGAAAACACGTACGACCGGTCGGACCTCGAAGAGTTCGACCGGTATGCGCAGGGCATGGCCGGCACGGGCGACGTTGACTACGTGGTCGAGCCGAAAATCGACGGACTGGCCTTTTGCGCGATATACGAACGCGGCGATTTCGTCGCGGCGGCGACGCGCGGCGACGGCTGGACCGGCGACAACGTGACGGAAAACGTCCGCACGATCCGGTCGCTGCCGCTCCGCATCCCGTGCGATGCCGCGCACGTCGAAGTGAGGGGCGAAATCTACCTGCCGAAGAAGTGTTTCCTCTCCCTCGTCGAAGAGCAGCTTGCGAACGGCGAGGAGCCGTTCAAAAACCCGCGCAACGCCGCAGCCGGATCGCTGAAGCTGCTCGACCCGCGGATCGTCGCGCGGCGCGGCCTTTCGTGCGTCCTCTACGGCCTTGGCGTCGTGCGCGGCATGGAGGACGCGCCCACTCAGCAGGCGCTCCTCGCCCTTCTCCGCGAATGGGGCTTCCCGGTGCCTTCCCGCTACTGGCCGTGCCACGGGCTTGACGGCGCCATGCGGGCGATCGACGAGCTCGAGACCTACCGCCACGACTTCCCGTACGAAATGGACGGCGCGGTCGTGAAGGTGGACGACCGCTCGCTCTACGGCGTGTTCGGCGCCACGGCGAAGGCGCCGAGATGGGCGAAGGCGTACAAGTACGTGCCGGAGCGGGCCGAAACGGTCGTCGAGGCGATAACGGTGCAGGTGGGGCGCACCGGCGTCCTTACGCCAGTCGCCGAACTGCGTTCGGTGCAGCTGGCCGGCTCCACGATTTCGCGCGCGACGCTGCACAACGAGGAGGACATCCACCGCAAGGACATCAGGATCGGCGACCACGTCCTGATCGAAAAGGCCGGCGAAGTGATTCCGGCCGTGGTCGCGGTGCTCGCGGAAAAGCGCACCGGCGCCGAGCGCGAGTTCTCGATGCCGCGCACATGCCCGGTCTGCGGGGGCGAAACCGTGCGCAAGGAAGGCGAAGTGGCGCTCCGCTGCGCGAACTTCCTCTGCCCGGCGCAGCTCTCGCACCGCCTGCGGCATTTTTCTTCGCGCGACGCGCTGGCGATCGACGGCATCGGGGAGCGGGTCGCCGCCGCGCTCGTCGATCAGCGGCTCGTCACGCGCCCGATGGATCTGTTCTCGCTGCCGGAGCCGCTCCTCGCGAGCCTCCGCCTGGAGCCGACGGAAGAGGCGGTCGCCCGCGACGTCCCGGTCTCGGTGGCGAACGCACCCGTCCAGGGCGACCTCTTCGGCGGCGACGCCCCGGCCGCCGATGCGGCGAAAGAGGCGGCAAGGACGCTCGG
>JAFSUV010000081.1 GCA_017450425.1 Kiritimatiellia bacterium | reverse complement strand
CGAATCGTCCCTTTCGAACCCTTCGCTTCGAGAATGTCCGGATCGATGGCGAAACCTCGCCCAGGGTTCTTCCGAACAAGGCAGAGTCGTGAAAAAGTTTCCCCTCTTCCTTCCCGTCCTGTTCGCGACGTCCGTGGCCGCAGCAGGCCAGACATTGAACTGGACGACCACGAAATACGCCCGCATCGAGGGCGACCTCCTGATTGCCGACGTGCCGGTCGGCGAGGAGACAACCGGCGGCCTCGCGACGGCGGAAATCGACCTTTCCGCCTGGGACGGCAGGTCCGTCGGCGCGGAAATCACGGCCAGCGGCAGGGGAATCGGCAAGCCGCTGCATTGGTACAACGGCCTCAAGTTCCAATTCGAATACGAAGACCCCGTCGCCGGAGACTGGTTCTACCCCAACACGCCGTCGCGACGCGGCGACTTCCCCGCGCAGACGATCCGTCTCGGCGACTTCGGCGCCGCCACGCGGCGCAAGGCGCGGATCGTCCTCGGCCTCCAGGAGGCGAGCGGCCACGCGGAATTCGACCTCTCGTCGCTGCGCCTCGTCGATCCCGTCCCGCCGTGGCCCGTCACGAACCAGAACTTGCGGTGCGCATATTCGGATAGAATCATCTCACACAGAGACACAGAGGCACAGAGTGATTCCGCGCCAAACAATCAAAGCACAAATCTCTGTGACTTTGTGTCTCTGTGTGAAAAAGATGCTCTCAGAGGTTTGATGTCCCCGCACCGCATGACCAAGGACGACTTCGACACGCTCCAGGCATGGGGCGCGACGCTGATCCGCTACCAGATGTGGGGCTACCGCCAGAAAAAGGGCGACCCCGCCGACCTTGACGCCTACGACCGCTGGCTCGAGGGAAAGCTTGACCATTTCGACACCTTCGTGCTGCCACAGGCGGTGAAGCGCGGGATGAAGGTCGTGCTGGACCTCCACGAAGCGCCGGGGGGAAAGACCGCCTTCAACGAGATGAACATGCTCCACGATCCCGCCATCGCCGGGCATTTCGTCGAGACATGGCGCCGCATCGCGCGGCGCTTCAAGGGCCGCGAGGGGATCTACGGCTACGATCTCAACAACGAGCCGCTGCAGGCCGGCGAGGCCGCGCCGGGCTGCGACTTCTGGACCCTCCAGAAACGCGCCGCCGAGGCCATCCGCGAAATCGACCCGGAAACCCCGATCCTCATCGAAAGCAATTTGCAGGATTCGCCCTCCGCCTTTGCGACGCTTTCCCCGCTCGACCTGACGAACATCATCTACGAAGTCCACATGTACGTGCCTCTGCGCTACACGCACCAGGGGGTGCTGTGGAAGCAGGGCGAACGCCCCGATCCCTACCCCAACGCCGAAAAAGGATGGAACGCCGAAACCCTGCGCGGGGCGCTCGCGCCCGTGCGCGACTTCCAGCGCCGCCACGGCGCGAAGATCTACGTCGGCGAATTCAGCGCCATCGCGTGGGCGCCGGGGGCCGAACAGTATCTCCGCGACTGCATCGAAATCTTCGAGGACTACGGCTGGGACTGGACCTACCACGCCTTCCGCGAATGGGCGGGCTGGAGCGTCGAGCACGAAGGCCCCGACGCGAGCCGCCTCGTCCCCGCCGCCGACACGCCGCGCAAGCGCGCCCTCCTCGACGGTTTTCGCCGCTGAGGAAGTGTAGGGATTTGATTGGCGCGCTGCATGCCGTTTCCGGTGGTGCTAGAATATCGGGCACCATGGGCAATTCAGGAAACAACGACGATTCCGGCGGACTGGTGGTCGAGAGCGGGATTGCGAAATTCCCCTCCGGCAGGATGCCGGGCGCTGCTGCGGCCGAGGCCGAGGCGGCATACGGGCGCGCTCCGTGCGAAAGCACGGTTCGCATCGGGCGCTCGACGCCGCTCGCCGAGGTGAACGCGATGGCGTTCGCGCCGGGCACTACGGTTCTTTTCGAGCGCGGCGGCGTCTGGCGCGGGCAATTGCAGGTGCGCTCGGGCGTCCCGGGCCATCCGATCCGCTACGGCGCTTTCGGCGACGGTCCGGCGCCGGTGTTCCAGCCGAGCCGCGACCTTTCGGCGGCGGGTGCATGGTCGAGGGAGAAGGACGGTCTTTGGCGCGCCGGAACCGGTGCCGCCGCCGACATCGGCAATGTGATTCTCGACGGCGGCGCTTCGGGTTGTCTTTTCAAACGCGGTTCGCGCGCGGAATGTCTGCGCGACGGCGATTTCTGGTGCGACCCTGCCTCGCTCGCAGTTTTCGTGCGCTCCGAAAGCGGCTCTCCCGCCACGCGATGGCAATCGATCGAAGCGGCGGAGAAGATCCATTGCATCGACGAAGCCTGCGCCCACGACGTCGAATACGACGGCCTTGCGCTGCGTTTCGGCGCGGCGCACGGCTTTGGCGGCGGCGACGTGAAACGCGTTGCCATCCGCGACTGCGACATTTCGTGGATCGGCGGCGGTTATCTCTACGTCGATACGCTCGGCAACAGCGTCCGCTACGGCAACGGCATCGAGTTGTGGGGCGGCGCGGAGGACGTGCTGGTGGAGAAGTGCCGCGTGAGGCAGTGCTGGGACGCCGGCCTCACGAATCAGAGCAATATGCCGGGTTCGGTGGAGCGCAACATCGTTTGGCGGGAATGCACGGTTTCCGCGTGCGAGTATTCGTACGAGTTCTGGCAGCAGGGCGAAGGCGGCGCCGCGGAGGGCGTGAGGCTCGAAAACAATGTTTTCCGCGACGCCGGCGCCGGCTGGGGCCACGCGCAGCGCTGGAACCCGAACGCCGCGCACCTCATGCTTTACGACACGACGGCGCACACTCCGGGGTTCGTCGTGGAAGGAAACGTTTTCTCGCGCTCGACGGACGTCCTGTGCCGGATGTTCAACGACTGGCGCGGCGAAGCCGTGTTCCGGGGCAACCGCTGGGAAAGCGGCGGCGAGGCGATTTGCCGCTATCACGGCCGCCCGCGCCGGGGCTTGCGCTACAACTACCCGGATCGTCTCGACCAGATCCACGACGACAACGCTTCCGAAATCGAGTCGCAGGGCGCGGGTGCCCGCTCCTTCGCCGCCACGCAGGAAGATTTCGCCGCTTTCGAGTATCATTTCGGCTTCGGGCCGGACACGTTTCAAACGATTTAAAAACCAAATGGGAGCCATCGCAGTGACGCCACGCATCAAATCGCTTCTCGATTACACCTTCGACCGCAAGCAGGACGCCCTGCGCCATGACTGGGACTGGAAGCCGCTCACCGCGGGCTTCATCCGGGAGAACGTCCCGGATCACGTCCGCGCCCGTGCCGCCCTCCAGGCGATGCTCCTCGAAGAGGGAAACCGCCCGGCGTTCCTCGAAGGCGAGCGCATCGCCTTCACGCGCACCGTGCGCCAGATCCCCGAACTCCACTCCGAAGAGGAGATGGATGAGCGCCGCGCCGCCGGCACCGCCTTTGGTGAAAAGGGCGTCGTCTTCAACATCACGGCCGATTTCGGCCCGACGATCCGCGACGGCCTCGAGGCCCGCGTCGAAGAAATGCGCGCCCGCCTCCAAAAGGCCCGCGCCGAAGGCGACGCAGAGGGCGTCGAGTTCCTCGAAAACGCCATGCTCGCGGTCGATGCCGTCCTGGGCCTCGTCTCTCGCTACGCCTCGGCCGCGCGCGAGCGCGGTCTCCGCGACATTGCCGAGACCCTGGATCGCGTTCCGCGCCACGGGGCCAGCACTTTCCGCGAAGCGCTCCAGTCGCTGCGCATCCTGCACTACGCGATGTGGTGCGAGGGCGAATACCACTGCGGGCTGGGTCGCATCGACCAGTACTTGCTCCCGTACTACGAGGCGGACAAGGCGGCGGGGCGCCTCGACGATGACGGCGCGCTGGAGCTTTTGGAGGAGTTCTTCATCGCCTGCAACCGCGACAGCGACCTCTACATCGGGGTGCAGCAGGGCGACAACGGCCAGAGCGTGATGCTCGGCGGCGTGACGCGCGACGGCAAGCCGGCGTTCAACGACCTTTCCCGCCTCTGTCTCAAGGCGTGCGGCGAACTCAAACTGGTCGATCCGAAGATCAACCTGCGCGTCTGCAAGGACACGCCGCTTGAAATCTACAAGATCGGCACGGAGCTAACGGCAAAAGGCCTCGGCTTTCCGCAATATGCGAACGACGACGTGGTGATCCCCGCTTTGGAAAAGTGGGGCTACGCGCCGGAGGACGCCCGCGACTACACCGTGGCGGCGTGCTGGGAGTTCATCATCCCCGGATGCGGCATGGACATCGACAACATCGACGCCGTTTCCTTTCCCGGCGCTCTCGACGCCGCGTTGCGCCAAGTGGCCGGAGCGGCCGCTGACGCGGGGTCGGAGCCGGCGACCTTCGAGGCGGTGGAGACCGCCTTCCTTGCCGAAATCCAGCGCCGGGCGGACGCCCTCGTCGAAAAATACCGGCATGTCGAGATATTGCCCGGCCCGTTCGTTTCCGTGATCAGTTCCGGGTGCATCGAAAAGGCGCGCGACATCTCGCGCGGCGCCCGCTACAACAACTTCGGCATTCACGGCACCGGCATTGCCCGCGCGGCCGACTCGCTTGCCGCGATTGAGAAGTACCTGTATACCGAGCATTTCCGCACGCCGGCGCAGTATTTGGCGGACGTGGACAGCGATTTTGCATCGGATACGGAATTTCTGACCATCCTGCGCAACGAAGCGCCGAAACTCGGACAGAACACAGGGGCTCCGGAGGTGTGGGCCGGCCGGCTGCTTCATGCGTTTGCATCGCTTCTGGAAGGGCGCACCAACTGCCGCGGCGGCCGGTATCGCGCCGGCACCGGCACTGCCATGTATTATCTCTGGCATGCAGATGAATTGGGCGCGTCGCCGGACGGACGGCGATGCGGCGAGCCGCTCGGAACGAATTTTTCCGCGTCTCTTTTTGCCCGTATGGACGGGCCTGTTTCCGTTATCAATTCGTTCACGTCGCCGGATCTGCAGGAAACGGTGAACGGCGGCCCTCTGACGCTGGAATTTCAGCAGAGTATGTTCCGCGAGGCGGACGGCGTCGAAAAAGTGGCGCAGCTTGTCCGGTACTTTATCCACTGCGGCGGGCATCAGCTCCAACTGAATGCCGTCAGCCGCGACGTTCTGCTTGACGCGCAGGCACATCCGGAAAAATACCCGCATCTGATCGTTCGTGTCTGGGGCTGGAGCGCCTACTTTGTGGACTTGGACGCAT
>JAFSUV010000080.1 GCA_017450425.1 Kiritimatiellia bacterium | reverse complement strand
CGACCGGCGCCGCCGGACCGGGGTCGAACTCCGCCAGGTCGCCCGATTTTGTCGCAAACGCCCACACCACGGCGCGGGCGAGCGGCACGAACGCTTCCGGCGGCAATTCCGCCTCCCGCCGCTCCAGGAGCTGCTCCAGCCGCGTAAGGCACAGGTAGTTGCCGCGCCCCTTCACGAGCGCGAAGCGGATGGGCGACGACAGCAGCGACGCAAGGAGCGGCAGGTCTTTGCGGAAAATCTGCTCCTGCAGGTTTTTCGTGCTGGTGCAAACCACGACCGGCGTCTTGTTCGCGATCGACCAAAGCGCGGCCGGCACAAGGTACGCCATCGTTTTGCCGACTCCAGTCCCGGCCTCGACCGCCAGATGGCGCCCGCCGTTGAACGCACGGGCGACTTCTCCCGCCATCCGCATCTGCTCCGGGCGCGGCTCGTAGCCGGGCAGTTTGCGCGCGAACGGGCCGTTCGGGCCGAACCACGCCGCGACGTCTTCCGGCGGTATCTGCACGGCCGTGGCGAGATTCGGCGGCGAAAACTTGCGCGAAGAGCGCTGAAACGGCGGAATGCCCGCGAAGAGCCCTTTGCGGCTCCCGTCCGGGGCGACGGCCTCCAGGACAAATCCCGCGCGCTCGCGCAGCCGCCGCGCGAGCGCCTTGTTCCGCTCCCCGCCGGCTGCGGCGAGCAAATCGGCCACCACCGCCAGCGCTTCGCGCGGAAGCGCCAGCAGAAAGGAGTCCGGTGCTTTGCCAGGGGCTTGCGTCTGCATGGCGCCAATTCTACCACGCAGGCCGCAGCCCGTGTGCCACGATCGCCCCGGACGCTATTCCTTGAGCGCGTGGCGCGCGGCGCGGACCGTGTTGCCCATCGGGTCGAGGACGCCGGCGAACTCCGCCACCGTCCCGGACACCGACCCGGAGCCAGAAGACCTGAACCTGAAGAGCAGGATGTAGCGCGAATAGTACTTGCCCGGAATGAACCCGGCGTATGGCACGGAATCAAGGCCGGCCGACGGGTTGCCGACTATAGACGCCATGTCGTTAAGCCCGAAGGCGATGAGGAGACCGCCCTTGGCATCGACTTCTGCCTTGACTTCGGCGTCCGAATAGGTTTCGTTCCACTGCTTCGTCGAAAGGTAGTCTTCGCCGCAAAACTGGTAGATCGTGCGCCCGAGATGCGTCTTCGGGTTGACGATGGCGACGGCAAGCCCGTTCGACACCGCCTTGGTTATGCAGGCGGCTGCGTTTGGATCGAGGCCGTCGGAAGCGCCCGGCACCGAGCCGTCGTCGCCTTTGGCGTAGCCGTTGAACGACGGGTAGCCAAGCGCCTTTTCGTAGTGGCGGACGACATGTTTCAAGCCCACCTGGTCGCGCAGCACTTCGGCTTCGGTGTCGTTGAGGCGGTAGATGCAAAGCAGTTTGCGCAGCTCCGGATGGATGCCGGAGTTTTTCTCCGAAACGGCATTTTCTTCGAGACCGCCCAGATCCGTTGGGCCGAAATAGATCGTCCCATCCCCCGCCTCCGGCTCTTCGAGACTGACAATCCTGTCTGAAGTCTTCGCGTATGCGCTTTGCTCCTGGTCGTTGCCGGTATTCGCGTAAATCAGGTTGTCGAGCCTGTTGAGCGCCCCGCCCATGGCGAGAAATGTATCCACGGCGCGCCCGATCGACTGCTGGTTGGCGATGGAGACGCGGCGGGCGGCCTTTTCGCGCATTGCGCCGATGCGGTTCACGGCGAGCGTTGACACGATCGAAAGGATCGCGATGACCATTATGAGTTCGACAAGTGTGAAGCCGTTTCGGTTTTTCATTTTTGCGGATGTTTCGGCGCCGACCCGCCGTGCGCGGGACATGGCGGCGCAAGTGGCGTTTCAGTTGTAAACGCCATCCGGCCGCGAAAAGTTCGGCTGAAACTTATTTTGATTGTCAACTTTGACAAAACAGAAATCGGCTGCGCCGACATTGAAGTTTAAATGTCCCGAAGGGTTTTCAATTGTTTTCAATGTCCGAATATAATCTCAGGCCAGCACAATAAATCCGCATCTTGCACCGTTTTATTGGTGTCGGTCGCATTCCGACAAAACAACTGTCAAATCCAACAAAAGGAAAAACGATGAAGACAAAAACGACAATGGCGGCGCTGATCGCCACCCTCGCAGTGTGTTCCGCAGTGGCGGCCGAGACCGACAATCTGGATGCGGAGCTTCCTCCGCCCGGCCGCGAAGGCGGCGCGCCAGCCCTCCGGGGCGGTCGCGTGCGCGAAGGCGGCGCTTTCGAGCGACCGGCAAGGCCCCAGCGCGACGGGAAAAACGCCGCCCCCTTCCGGCGCGGCGGCATTGAAGGCGGCGAAGCGGACAGGCTTGGTTTCGTCGGTGCCGTGCTGCGCGACCCCGAAGGAGCGGAAAAGATCGGCATCGACCGCGAGAAAGCCTCAGCCCTCGCCGCCACGCTCGCCGGGTACGACAAAGACGTCGCCGCCGCCAACGGCAAGCTGCGCGCTGCCATGAAGAAGCAGGCCGAAGCCATCGACAAGGCCGCCCCGGACGAAGCGGAAGTGATGGCTGCGGTGAATGAAGTGTGGGACATCCGCCGGGACATCGCTCTCGTCCAGACGAAAAAACTCCTCGCCGTGAAAAACACGCTCACCGCCGAGCAAATCGCGGCTGCGCGCAAGGTTGTGCGCCAGAAGTGGGAGTCCGGCGGAAACGGGCCGCGCGGCCGCGACCGCAGGGTCGATGGCGGCCGCCGCCCGGAGCGCCGTCCCGAAGGCGCCGGCGAGACGCACGACGGCCCTCGCGGCGATGCACCGCCGCTTCCGCCGCCAGAGGTGGCCGAAGACGCTCCGGCCGCTATCTGAACGCCCCGGCTCTAAGGCGATCCAGGAAAAAGCCGTACTTGGAAAATCCGGAGAGCCTGTAGCCCATTCGCACGAGAGCGGCGCCGAACGGCCACTGCCGGGCGGTGCCGCTCTTGGCTTCCACCACCACGCAAGGGCATGCGAGCGGTGCCGCGAACGGAATCAGGGCCGCATTCGCCCTGGTCGCGCAAATGCGGGAATCGACGCTCAGGCGCGACCCTGTCGCCGGGCACACGAACCGCTTGCGCGCATAGCGGATCGCCACGGTCGGCGCATACGGCGCGGCGGAAAAGGCGAAGCCGGCATCCCGGAGCGCCCGCGAGAGCATGTCCGCGAAGCCCCGGTCGTCGAGCGGCGCATTGTCGAGAAACCCCGCATCGTAGCGAAATTCGAATCTCGCCTTGTCGCGAGCGGCGCCGATCCGGTCTTTCACTTCGAGAAAAGCGGTTCGCGTGCCGTCGGGCAACGGACGGGAATCCGGATACCACCTGATCCGGATTTTGCGCTTTACGGCGTCGCCGTCGGTCTTCTCGGCGTGGGACTTTAGGTCGGGCGTGTCGAAATAGACGCTCTCCAAAACGCCGGCGGGGTGCTCCGCATCGGGCGCGGAATGGGCGGCGACGAGAAGTTCCGCCAGCGCCGGGTCCGCCCCCTCGCATACGTATTTGCTCTCACGCACGAGATG
>JAFSUV010000079.1 GCA_017450425.1 Kiritimatiellia bacterium | reverse complement strand
CCGGGGTTCGTCGCGTCGCCCTGGATCGACCGGACGGGGGATTCGGCGAACGACTGCACGATGTCCCAGTTGCGGTCTATGAGCGTCACGTCCGCTCCGTTGGCGGCCAGGCTCTCCGCGAGCGTGGAGCCGAACTTGCCGCCGCCGATTATTCCGACTTTCGTTTTTTTCATCTTGATTTTCCGCTGACTTGTTCCGCTATCCGATCATGACGTTTTCTTCCGGGAACCGTTTCGTCTTGTCGAACGAGCCTGGCTTGAAGAGCGTGAGCACGAGCGCCATCGGCCCCAGTCGCCCGGCGAACATCGCGAGCACGACGACGACTTTCGACGCCGTGCTCAGCCCCGCCGTGGTGCCTTCGATCTCCAGCCCGTTGTTCGAAAACGCCGAGACGGCCTCGAAGACGAGCGCCGCAACGCCGCCGGGCTCAGGCCGCTCGATCGCAAAAAGCGCGAAAGACGTGGCGAACACGATGGCGAGCCCGACGGCCAGCACGGCTATGGCGTCGTTGACCGCGCGGCGCGGGAGCGACCTGAAGTGCAATTCCGGAGTCTCCTGCCCGGCGAACATCGCCTTCACGGTCGCGAAGAGCACGGATATCGTGGTCGTCTTCACGCCGCCGCCCGTCGAGCCCGGCGCCGCGCCGACGAACATCATCGCCATCGTGAACAGGATCGTCGCCGCGCCGAACGAGGAAACCGGGACGGACGAAAAGCCCGCCGAACGCGTCGAAAACGCCTGGAACAGCGCGGTCATGACGGTGCGCCCGGTGCCGAGCCCCTTCCACGCGCCGTTCGCTTCGAGTGCGGCATACACGGCGAGGTCGAGCGCCACCACGACGGCGAGCCCCTCCAGCACGAGGCGGGCCTGAAGCGGCAGCCGCCCCCTTTCGAGCCGGTTTTTGCGCCACGGCCGCAGCGAGAGGATGCGCGCGTGAACCACGAAGCCGATGCCGCCGACGAGCGAAAGGACTATCGAGGCGGCGACGACCGGAGCGTCGCCCATGAGCGGCGCAAAGCCGTTCGGGAAGAGGGAAAAGCCGGCGTTGCAAAACGACATTTCGGCGAAAAACGCGCCGGCGCAAGCGGCTTTTGCCGCGCTCCATTCCGGGAAGACGGTGCGCAGCCGCCAGGCGAGGACGCACGCTCCGAGCGCTTCCCACGCAAACGTGAAGGCGAACGTGCCGACAAGGGTTCTGCGGACGGCGGCGGGGCTGACTTCGCCGAGACTCGACGAAACCGAGCGCTCTTCCGTCACCGTGAGCGAGCGCCCGAACACGATGAACAGAAACGTCCCGGCCGTCATTATCCCGATGCCGCCGACCTGCACGAGGACGCACAGCACGGCGAGTCCGAATCGGGAGAGCGAAGCGCCGACGCCGATCGGGTCCAGACCTGTCACGCACACGGCGCTCGTGGCGAGGAACAGCCGGTCTATGCCGAGGTGCCACGCGCCGTCGGCATTGCTCGCCGGCAGCGCGAGCAGCACGGAGCCGATCGCCGCCGCGAGGGCAAAGGCGGCGACGAGCGCGCGTGAAGGGGAGGGGAGCGCGCGGCGGAAACGCGTACGTACTATCATCTAGGTGGATTGGCCCGGTGCGTTCCCGGCGCCGGCCGCCGCGAGGTCGGCAAGCCGCGCGTACGAAGCGCTCTTCATGCGCACCGGCACGGAAGAAGTCTCCCACTCGCACACGGTGCGGGCGTTCACGCCCAGTATCGCCGCAAGTTGCGGCTGGGTGAGGCGGCGGCAGGTGCGCACGGCGCGGACGAACGCCGGCTCGACGAGCGTCAGGCCCGGCACGGCGGCGTGGTCGTAGCGCGACTTGGCGGGCGCCGGCGTCTCGCCGCCGCTTTCGCCGCCGGAGTTTTCTTCCCCGAAGAGTTCGGACGCGGCGAACCCCAAAAGCGCCGCGATTTCATTTTCCGGCATCGTCCCTGCGAGACGGGCGGCCACGGTTTTCGCCATGGCCCTGCGCCCCTCGTTGAACCCTTCCAGCCACGGGTCGCGTCCGTCGCCGCCTTTCATCGCGCAATCTCCGATTTTTTGCATCCGCGCTCCGGCGCGACCGGAGCCAGTCCGGCCGGGAGCGCCTCCAGAAAGTCCCGCACCGCGCCAAAGGACTTCCCGGCCATCGCCGCCCAGAAGTCTTCGTATTGCGCCGCGTGGTCGGCGGCCGCGCCGGGGGTGTCGCTCAAAACCCGGAACGAAATGAACGGCACGCCGAGGATGAAGCAGGTCTGAGCCAAGGCGCCGCTTTCCATGTCGGCCGCGACGGCGTCGGGCACCACCGCCAGCACCGCATCGCGCCTTTCCGCGCTCTGCACGAACTCGTCGCCGCTCGCCATCGCCCCGATCGCGATCCGCGAGCCGCCGCCGCGGCGCGAACGCTCCGCGACGGCCCTCGCCACTTCAAGCAGCCTTGGATCGGCCGCGAAACTCCGCGGCATCCCCTGGACCTGGCCGCGGGCGTTCGGCGCGCCGCACCAAACGTCGTGATACGCCACGCTTGCCGCCGCCACGACGTCCCCCGGCCTCAGGCCCGCGACGAGACCCCCTGCGACGCCGCTGGAGACCACGGCGTCGGGGCGCGTCTGCCCGATCGCCCGCACGGCGCCCACCGCGGCGTTGACTTTGCCGATCCCGGTCTCGGCGATCACGATCTCGTGCCGCCCGGCGGCGCCGAACGCGCGCTCGAGCAGCGCGCGCTCCCTGGACATTGCGGCGAGAACGAGTATCTTCATGGGCGCAAAACGGTTTCGGCGAAGAAACACCCTGCATTATGCCAGAAACGCGGCGCGAAGTCCAGTCGCCGCGAAAACGGCGCCTCTTTTTCCGGCGGATCGGTTGATTCCCGCCCCTGCGCGGTGTATCATGACCCCCAGTCAACAAAACAAAAACACGGGCACTCGCACGGGTGCCGCATAAAAGTCATGGAAAACACAAAGAAATACGTTTACTTCTTCGGGGCCGGAAAGACGGAGGGCAACGCCGACATGCGCAACCTCCTCGGCGGCAAGGGCGCGAATCTGGCCGAAATGGCGTCGCTCAACCTCCCCGTGCCGCAAGGCTTCACGATCACGACCGAGGCCTGCACGCGCTATTACGACGACGGCAAGACGATCGGGAGCGACATACAGGCCCAGATCGAGGAATACGTGGCCAAGCTTGAAGAGAGCGCCGGCAAGAAGTTCGGCGACGCGAAGAACCCCCTCCTCGTCTCCGTCCGGTCCGGCGCACGCGCCTCGATGCCGGGCATGATGGACACCATCCTGAACCTCGGCCTGAACGAAACGGTCGTCGAATCGCTCGCCCGCCAGAGCGGCAACCCCCGCTGGGCGTGGGACTGCTACCGCCGCTTCATCCAGATGTTTTCAGACGTCGTGATGGAAGTCGGCAAGAAGTACTTCGAGAAGCTCATCGACCAGATGAAGGCGAAGAAGGGCGTCACGCAGGACGT
>JAFSUV010000078.1 GCA_017450425.1 Kiritimatiellia bacterium | reverse complement strand
GAAAAAATTAGGGAAAAACTCGAAAACATCCGCAAGATGCTTCAGCAGGACGGCGGCGACTGCAAGATCGTGAAGATCGAGGGCAAGACCGTGACGCTCGAGCTTACGGGCGCGTGCGGTTCGTGTCCGTACGCCATGGAGACGCTCAAGGGGTACGTCGAAGAGAACCTTCGCGCCGAAGTCGATCCGGAACTCGTCGTGGAACGCATCTGAGGTGCTCCGCCCGCAGTCGCGCTTCGTTTCGCTCCGGTGCCGCCGCGCCGCATTCTTCGCGGCGGCGCTGTCCGCTGCGGTTTCCGCGCGTTGCGACGACGCCGGGGCCGCGCTTTCGGAAACGAGGCTGCGCGTGCGCGAGATCCTCTACCGCGCGCAGGCCGAGACGAGCGCGAGTTCCGACGGGTCGATCGTGGTTGACGGCGGCGGGGCGCTCCAGTACCCGGAGCGCAGCGTGCTGCTGGAGCTTCTCGGCGACGTCCGCGCGCGGGTGGCGGCTGCCCTCGGGCCGGCGTTTTTTCCCGCCTCTTCCAGGCTTAAAGTCGTGCTGCGGGCGTCGATCGACGGCACGGATCCCGAAACCCGCCACGCCTTTGTGGCTCCGCCGGGCTTCGACGCCTTTCGCGGCGACGGCGGCGAAGGCGGGATCGCGGTCACGCTCGTCGTGCGAAATCCGGAGGACGGCCTCGACGCCCGTGTCCTCGTGGCGCGAGCCGTGGAGGGGCTGCTCGGCGCTGCGGTGGTTGCGGACGGCGGCAGCGCGCGGAATCGGGCGCCGAATTCGGCGTTCCGCATCCCGCGCTGGTTTTCGGCGGGCCTTGCTAGGACGTTCGATCTGGCGGCGCGGCAGGAGGACTTCGACAAGGTGCGCGCCGGCTGGGCGCGCGGCATGATCCCGCCGGTGCGGCATCTCGCTACGGTCGATTCGGCCTTTGCGGAGGCCGACGAGGCGCTGGCCGCCGAGCTTGTTTCGTGGTGGCTCTCGTTCCCGGACGCCGCGGCCCGGTGGGAGGCCCTGCGCGGCCGCATCGCGGCTGGCGAGCCCTGGACCCCCAAGCTGTTTTTCGAGACCGCAAGCAAGGACGGGGACGAAATGGAAGCGGACCGGAACTGGGACGCATGGCTGATTTCGCGCCGCAGGACCATCCTTTCGCCCGGCGTCACCACCCGCGCCGCAGTCGCGCGCGCGCTTTCGATCCTCGTTTTGCGACCCGGCCTCGACGGCGTGCCGGAGGATTTCGCGGCGTCGCCGCAACCTCTCGCCCGGCTGCTGGAGCAGGAGGCGCGCCCGTGGCGCGCCGCCGTTGCGGGGCGGAAGGCGCAGTTGCTTGCCCGCGAGTCGATCGGTCGCGGCGATGCGTTCCGCAACGCGGCTGCGGAAATCGCGGAAGTGCTCGGACGGCTCGCCGAAGGGAAGGCGCCGGGGAAACGCGACGCCGTGCGCCTCGAAAGCGCGATGGACGCCCTTTCGCGGAGCGCAGCCGGGGAGCCGTAGCGAAAAACCGGAGTTTTGTTTTCAGAGCGATGAACCTCGAAGGCGGCAACATTTCACAATCTTCGTGCGGCGCGCCGGGTGCGCGCGTCGGCGTGGACGAAAGCGGGAAGGGCGACTTCTTCGGGCCGCTCGTCGTGGCGGCGGCGTATTGCGACGACACGCTTTCGCAGCGCCTCAGGTCGGTCGGCGTCAAGGACTCCAAGCTTTTCTCCAGCGACCGGGCCGCGATTGCGGCGGCGGAGGCGGTGGCCGGCATCCTGGGCGAGGGCCGCTTTGCGGTGCTGTGCATCCCGTGCGGCGCCTACAACCGGATTTACGCCAAGATGCGCAACCTCAACCGCATGCTTGCCGTGGCCCACGCAAGGTGCATCGCGAAGGTGCTGGAAGCGGTGCCCGACTGCAAGTGCGCGGTGTCGGACCAGTTTGGCGACGACAAGGCCGTCGCCGCAGAACTCGCCTTGCGCTGGAGCGGCGCCGTCGCGGTCGAGTCGCGCCCGCGCGCCGAATCGGACACCGCGGTCGCCGCCGCGTCGATCCTGGCCCGCGCCCGCTTCGTCAAGGAGATCGAAGCGCTTCAAAACCGGTTCGGGCCGGATCTTCCCAAAGGCGCCACCACGGGCATGGTGCTTCCAGTCGCCGTGTCGCTCGCGAAGGCGTACGGCCCTGTAGCGCTGGTGGATATGTGCAAATGCCACTTCAAGACGCTTGACAAGGCCCTTGCGGCGATCGGCGCTTCGCGCGACGCCATGCCGCCGGAGGGCCGCGTGAAATCTCTCCCGCCCAAGGCCGTAAGGCGTTTTAGGGCCAAACCCTGAATTTTCGGAAAGCCATGTTAGCCTCGATCATCCTCATTGCCGCATTCGCGGCGTGGACTTACTTCGCGTCCTGTTTCCTGCCCGACAGCGTTTACAACCTCCACGTGAACCGGCTTCGCAGCGCGTTGTTCAGGCCCGTGACCGGGCTTCAGAGGACTTTTCCAAGGCTTTCGGAGAGGGGGGCGGCGCTGGCGCTTTTCTGCATCGTCGCCGCGGTCTGCTGCCTGGCGGTGTTTCTCGGCGGCGCGGCGCCGCAAGGCGCGCCGCATCCGGGGCCGGGGATGTCGTTTGGCGGCGGAATCGCGTTTTTGCCCATGCGGGCCGGCAGCCTGCCGGCGGCCGCGTTTTTCGTGCTTGGCCGGTTTGCGATCCTTGCCGGGCAGCTGGCTCTCGTGAGGGCGTTCGTCGTGTGGCGCCACGCCGGCGCGCCGTCGGATGCGTGTGAGTTTTTCGGCGTGGCGACATGGCCGCTTTCATCTTCGCGCGGGTGGCGCGTCTGGAACGGCGGGCCGGGCGGCGCGGTCGTCGCAAAGGCGTGCGCCGCGATTGTCGCCGGCACGAT
>JAFSUV010000077.1 GCA_017450425.1 Kiritimatiellia bacterium | reverse complement strand
CTCCGGGATTTCGGCGGCGGCGAGCCGCCTTGATCGGGATGTCGCGAGGAGGCGATCAATAAACTCTGCGCCGCTGCCTCCTCTGTGCCTCTGTGTGACAAAAATGAAAACATGGCTGAAATGCAAGATTGCCGAGTGCGCCGCTATCGCTCGAAAATGGAGGACAAGCCCGTTTTTAGTTTGTTTTTTAGGCCGGGAGGCGCTATACTCCCAAAATGGTTCGATTTCCTTTTTTGCAGACAAAATGAAAAACACTTGTTTCAAATTCCGTTCGTTTTTTCTTCGTTTCGGTCCGGGATTCGCCGCCGGGGTGGCGGCTGGCGCCGCCCTGACGCTATGGTCCGGATCGTCGTGCCGCCCGCCGGAGGCGCCGGGAGGGCTGGGCGGCGCCGGCCAGTCGCCGCCGGAGTACATCGACATCGCGGCTCCGAAGCCGGAGCGGGTAGAGCCGCTTTCGTGGCGCGTCGCGCTCCTGACGGGGGAAAGGGACGCAAGATTCCCCGTCATCAGCATCTCCGCCAACCGCAACATGTTCACGGCGGACGCCACGAACGGCGTCGAAGGCATCGCCCTGCTCCACGACGGCAGGCAGATTCCGTTCAAGGTCGTTGACGCCCCGGATCCGGGCACGACGAACAACTGGTTCGACGTCTCGCCGCTGAATCCAGTCGAGCCCGGCGAACTGGAAGTGCGCATATCGAAGGACTTCCCCGACCCGGCTGGCATGCCGGCGCCTGCGCCGTCGTGGTGGACTGCGCAGTACGCGCCGGTGCCGGTCACCATCGAGCACGTGGAGAGCAAAGCCGAAGCGTTTTGCGGGGACGCGAAAACCACGCTTTGGCTGAATCGCGAGGTTTCCGAAGAAACGCTCGGCGCGAATCTGGTCTTCAAGCCGGAAGTTTCCGGCATTTCGATAACGCGGGTCGGCGAGCGCTGCTGGAACGACGCCGGCGGATACACGCACGGCTGGGACAGCCCGCGCTACGAAATTTGCGGTTCTTTCAAGCCCGGCACCCGGTACCGCGTGGGCTTCGCCTCCCGCCTCATGGAAACGGAGGACGGCTGCGTGGCGCTTTCCTCCACCAACGCCGTGGCCTTCACCGCCTCCGGCGCCGACAGCGCCATCGAGTGGCTCGACGGCGGCATGAACCTCGGCGGCGAAAACCTGGGCGCGGCAGTCGCGATCCGCGCCGACAGGGTGCCGCGAGTCGAAATCTCCGCCCAGCGAATCCTTCCGGGCAATCTCGTGTTCGCCTTGCGCAATTGGGACGCCTGGGCCGTTGACAACGACGATTGGTGCGAAAGCCCGGTGTCGCGGATTGCCGAAGATTTCGCGCCGGACGGCGTAGCCACGAATCTCGTCGCCCTCGACGACTTTTCCCCGGCCGGCGGGCCGCGCCTCCCGGACGGCCTCTGGTTCGTGCGCGTCCGAGCCATGCCGCGCGCGGACGAGCCGCAGGACGCCGCGATGCCGGCTCCTCTTTCGCGCCTTGTGGCAAGGTCGGACACCGCCATCACCGCGCGGTGCCTTTCCGACGAAGTCGTGGTGTGGACGACGCGCATCTCCACCGGCCTTCCCGCGACGAACTGCACGGTGGCGCTCTACGCCCGAAACAACACGGTCGTGGCCGAAGGCGCGGTCGATTCGACCGGCGTCGCGGTCCTTTCGCCCGGAAAGTCCGATTATCCGCCGGTGCTGGCCGTCGCCTCCGCGCCGGACGGGCAGTATTCGTTCCTCGAGCTCAAGTACGCAAACTATCTCGACGAAATGCCGGAGCGTCCGGGCGACGTTTTCGCGGCGGACGCGGCGCAACTGGACGGCTGGATCGGGTGCGACCGCGGCATTTACCGCCACGGCGAGCGCGTGTTCGTGGAAGCGCTCGTGCGGGATGCGGCAGGCAAGGCGCCGGAGCGCCGCCCCGTGGTGATGAACGTGGAGCGCGGGGACGGAACCGGCGTGATGCACTGGAATCTCATGACGGACGAACGCGGCCGCGCGTCTCCTCCAAACGGATTTTTCCAGATTCCGGACTCCCAGCCGTCCGGCACATGGCGCATTTCGCTATCGACGCCGGGCAGCGACGGCGTGGAACTCGCTTCGCGCAAGTTCCGCGTCGAAGCGTTCGTCCCGCCGAAGATCAAGGTTTCCATCGCCGACCTGCCCGGCGTCTTCACGCCGGATCGGGCACCCGGCGCGCCGGACGCGCCCGGCGCGATCGAGGCCGGCATTTCAAGCCGCTACTTCCACGGCTCGCCCGCTTCAGGCCTTGCGTACGAAGCGTTTGCGTACGCCGCAGCCGCGCCGTTTTCGCCCGAAGGGTGGGACGGCAGCTGGGTCGTCGGCGCACCGTCGCGCACCTGCGGCAACTTGCGCGGCAAACGGGTGAAAGGCTCCCTCGGAAGCGACGGCTCGGACTGCGCCGAAGTGCCGCTGCCGCACCTTCCGAATCCGCCCGCGGCAGTTCTGCGGCTCCGGGTGCAGACTTCGGTTTTCGAGCACGGCGGAAGAGCCGTCACGGCCGAAAAGTGCACCGACTGGCACGTCTATCCGTACTACATCGCGGCAAAGGAACCGGTCGGCGCAAAGCCCGGCGCGCACGTTTCCTTCCCCGTTCGGCTCGTCCTTCCCGACGGCTCTGCGGCGACGAACGCCCCGGCCGCGCCGAAAGCCGCGCTTTCGACCGTCCGCACCGAATGGCTGTGGGAGAAGAAAACCGGCGAAGACGGCTGGGCCTGGCGCAGACACCGCATCGAAAGGGAAATCGGAAGCGGCGAATTTGCCGTCGCGGACGCCGTTTCCGCCGTCGATTTCACGCTCGCCCAGGGCGTCCACGACTACGTGCTCCGCATTTCGCCCGCAGGAGACGCGCCCGGCGAAGGCGCGTTCGCTCCGCTTACGGAGCTTGAGTTTTCGGGCGGCGAAGCCGAAGCGCCCGCAGCCGCGAATCCCGACAGGATCGAAATAAAGTGCGACGGC
Source organism: Kiritimatiellia bacterium (assembly GCA_017450425.1). GTDB lineage: Bacteria > Verrucomicrobiota > Kiritimatiellia > RFP12 > UBA3636 > UBA3636. The sequence continues at coordinate 329 of JAFSUV010000077.1, read as the reverse complement.
AAATCCTACGCGCCGGGAAGCGTGGCCAAGGTGTCGCTGCGCGCGCCGTTCGACGGCATCGCGCTCGTGACGCTCCAGCAGCGTTCGCTCGTGGAGCATCGGCTCGTCACGGTCTCCAACGGCACCGCCACGGTCGAAATTCCGGTCGAGCGGGCGCTCGCGCCGTCGTTCGACATCGCGGCCTCGCTCGTGCGCGCGGCCGCTCCGGGCGAAGAGTGGCCGGAACACCGCGCCTTCGGCGCCGCCACGGTCGCAGTCGAAAACCCCGCCGCAGACCTTGCCGCCGCGATGCCGCAGCCTGCGGTTTCGCCGCTGCCGGGCGGCGGCTG
>JAFSUV010000076.1 GCA_017450425.1 Kiritimatiellia bacterium | reverse complement strand
AGCGCTCCGGCGGCAGCGTGGCCGTGCGCCAGCCCTGCGACATGGCGAAGCGGCGTATGCCGGCCAGCCGCGCCCGCAGGAACTTGTTGTCCTCGCGAGAGCACAGGTAAAACACCGTCGTCGCGGCTGGCAGGGCGCCGGCCGCGCCGCTGCGACCGGACTTCGGTTTCATGCGCGAAATCGCATGTCCCATCGCCCGGAGCCAAGTTATCGGGCACTGGTTTGCGCAGTCTCCGGCGACTGCACGGCGGCGTTTTCGCGCACGATTTCGTAGAGGTAGGTGGCGGCGGCCGGGTCGTAGTCGGTGCGCGCGATGAAGGACAGGTGTACGGAGCCGTACGGTGCGCCTTCGCTCTCGACGGCGCAGGGCACTTCGGCGAGACGGCGGCCGGAGGGGGACAGGCGGAACACCCGCCAAGTCGATGCGCACGACGTGCCATCGTGCGCGTCTGGCGCGAGCCGCAACTCGATCCCGGCGGCGCCCTTGCGCATGAGGTGCGGCAGATGCCCCCATTTGAGGAGTATGGTGAGCGCCGAGTCGGCGTATTCGATGTCGCTGTTCTGCACGTCGGTGAGGTGCGTGAGAAGGATGTGCGAGGATTCGGCGACCGGCGCTCCGTCGAGCGAGGAGACCCAGACCGTGGCGGGGACGTCCCGCGCCCCTTCGGGGGAAGCGAGGTCGAAGCTCAGCGGACCGGCGTCGTGGCGGCCGCTCTCGGCGAAGCCGCCCGCCGTGCGGGGGGTGTCGAGGAGCAGCGTGCCGGTGTCGCGGTCGATGGAGACCGCGCCGTCGCCGGGCTTTGTCGCGCCGATGGCGGCGAGGTCTGCGCGCACTTCGGCGGCCGGGCGCCGGAGCGGAGCGAATCCCGGAAGCGCAGACGCCATGCCGGCGGCTTGCCCCGACGCGAAACCGCCGCCTTTTGCGACGTTCACCGAAAGGCGCGCGTTCCAGGCCGCCCAGAGCCAGCCGTTCGCCTGGCACTTCGGCGCGCCGTTGGCGGGGTCGCGCAAGACGGCTTCGGAGAAGAAGAGCGGGTATTCGGCTTTGAGGGGCGCAAGGTCGCCGCGCAGGAAGAGGCAGAGCGCCGCGCGCTCTGCCGCGAGGCCGAGCGGGTCGCCGCTCATGTCGAAGTAGCCGATGGTCTTGGTTTCGGGCCTTTCCACTCCGGCGCTGCCGTGGCTCCAGGCGAAGCGCCACATCCCGCTCCAGTCCTGCAGCGCCGCCATGGCGCCGGTGGCGATGCCGCCGACGCCGCGGTAGCGCCCCGGAGCGGCGTAGTTCCACTCGGTGATGGTGAATGGCTTGCCGGCCAGTCGCCGGAAGGCCACAGGGCGCGCACCGGCGTTTTCGCCCTTTATCGGATTCACGTTGGGGCATCGCGACGGCAACTGCCACGATTTGCCGAGGAAGGCCGGATGATCGACGTAGAAGTGGTCGTCAACGTAGTCGAAGCCCGTGCGCGGCAGTTGGTACTGCACCGGGTTGTACCAACAGGAGAGCGACGAGATCGGCGCCTGGCAGTTTAGCTCGTCGCGCAGGAAGGCGGTGAGGCGCCGGGCGAGGCGCGCCTCGGCGTCGGCGAGGAAAATCGCGAAGGCCGCAGCATGGCGGTTCGCCGGCGTGCTCCCGTCGGAGGCGTAGAGGTCGCCGTCGGGGATTGTGCGGGGGATGGAGGCCCAGTCGAAACCGCCTTCGCGCGAAGGCTCTGCGTCTTCGTGCGAGATTCTGTCCTCCAGCCAGCGCTCCCAGGCCTCCTGGACGCCGGGGATTTCGCGGAGGCTGGCGCCGCCCCAGTTGCCGAGGTTGCCCTCGTTGACGAGCGCGAGGGCGCAGAGCGCGGGTTCTTCGGCGAGGCTGCGGCCGGTGTAGGGGTTTACGTGGCCGAGGAAGTTGCGGCTCCACTCCAGGAGGTTTTCGTAGGCCGGCTCCCAGAACGCGCAGAGCATTTTGAAGGTTTCGGTGTTCGGAAGGCTCCCGTCGCGGTCGATGCCGACGGCGCGCCACAGGGTGTAATGCGAGCGCGACACGAACAGGTCGGTTGTGAGGTAGATGCCGTGGCGGATGCAGGCCGCCGCAAGGGCGTCGAAGCGGTCGAGCGCAGCCGGGTCGGGGACGGTATCGGCGGCGGTTGGCCCCTTTCCGCCGAGGATTGCGCGCTCGTGGTGGTGGATGCGCAGGGCATTGTAGCCAACGCGGGCCAGGTTGGCGGCGAAGCGCTCGGCGGCTTCGGGCGTCGAGGGGATGTTGGCGTCGCCGCAGACATTGACGCCGTAGAAGCGCTGCACCTCTCCGGGGCGGCCTTCCAGCTCGAAGTGGTCGCCGGCGGCCCCGACGCGGCCGAAGGCGCCTGCGGGCGCGTGGTGCGGCAGGACCTGCGTGAAGTCGAGCGCGGAACCTGGCGCGATCCACGGCTCGTTCGCGAGCGGGATCCAGTCGTCGCCGGCGGTGATGATGACGGACTTGCCGTCGCTCAGGGCGAGCAGCCCGTCTGCCGGAGTGGCGACGGAGGCGCCGATGGCGTATTGCGCGCCGCCCTTCACCGGGCCTTCGGCGAAGAAGAGGCGAAGCGAAAAGGTCGTGCCGCCCCATTCGCGGTTGTCCTGCAAGAGGATGCGCGTCGGGGCGTCGAAAGCGATTCGGAGGCGCTCCGTTCCGGCCTTGTCGCGCAGCGTGAAAGCCGTGACGGCGGCGCGGAAAACATGCGGCTTGGAGCACTCTGCCGGGATCGCGGTTTCACGGCCGTCGGCGACGAGTGCGCCGCCCGCGAATGCGGCGAGGTCGAGCTGCCCGGAGATGCAGATTTCCGCGAGCGTCATGTCGGCCTCCGGCACGATGCGCCATTCGGCGCGGATCGTGCCGTCTCCCGGCTCGGAGAAGCGGGCGCGGCCGTTGATGACCGGGCCGGTGTTTCTCTTGGCGGGGTGCATCGTGAAATCGCGCCAGCCTTCGGCATCGGCGTTTGCGGCGCCGGCGGCGCCGTGGCTCGTCCAGGTGGGTTCGAAGAGAATTGGCGACAGTGTCGCAACCGGCAGTTCAAGACTGCCGCCGAACATCGGCGAAGCCGTCGCGGCCTTTACTGCCGTGCCGATTTCGGCGACCGGAAGCGCAGGAGCGGCAGCGGCCGGCATGTTCGCGGACATCGCGGCGGCCATCGAGGCGGCGGAAATGACAAGTGCTTTTTTCATGGTTCTTTTTGGCTGTGCGCGCCGTAGCGGCGCAATCTCGGCGTCCCCCGCCCGAGGCGGATTCGACATCGCACCCAACTATGGGAAATTTGTCGCCGAATGTCAATCCGCCGCAGTTTGGAGGTTTATCCCACATTTTTGAGCGAGAGCGCCGCGCTCGCTCGAAAAAATGGGGGATAAGCCTACAATAGGCTAAAACGCCAGGCGCAGGTAGCCCGAGGGTGGGACGGTCTCGGCGTCGCCCGGTTCGGCCTCGATGGAAAAGCGCCAGCCGCCGGGTTCGGCGCAGGCGAGAGTGACGGCTCCGGCGGCGCGCGTCGCCGCCGAAAGCGAAATCGGATTTTCAGATGGAGTGCTCATGATGGCGTGGACGGTGAGGGGGATTCCGGGGTTGGAGGCGGCGTTCGTGCGGTTCGCGCGTTTTCGCTCGGGCGGCCCTTCACGAAGAAGGCCGTGCGGATGCCGGGGCCGTCGTTCACGGCCAGTCGCTTGATGTCGAGAAGCAATGGCAATTTCATCGGTAGGCGTCAGCCGTTAACGTCAGGAGCCCGCAGATACCGGGCGCCCGGCGAGCGTCCGGTAGGCATTGTGGTAGCGGAGTCCAAATTCGCGCTGCGCGACCGAGTTGAAATGGACGTTGTCGGGCTTGCACGGCAGACCTTCCGAAGAGGCCACGGCGACGAGCGGGTCGGAGGCGGCGTAGTCGTGGAGCGCTTCGTTCACGGTCCGCCAGAAGCGGCAGTGCCCGTTGTTGTAGGCGTCGAGGAAGCGCCCAAGTTCGCCGACCACGAGGGGGACGCCCTCCAGGCCGGCATCGCGGCGTAGCGAGGAAAAGAAATCCGCGACCCGCCGGCGGTAGGCGCGCGCGTCCGCTTCGGTGTGGCTGTCGTTCTCGCCCTGGTGCCACAGGATGGCGGCGACCTCGCTGGTGCGCTTCGCGAGCCCGACGTGGAAGACGGCGTTGTCGTAGAGAAGTCCGCCGGGCGTCCAGTCGGCGAGCGACATCCCGCCGTCGGCGCACGGGATGAGACCGACCCTGGTTCCGGGCTCCGACTCCGCCAGCGCCGCCGCGAAACTGGCCGAGAGGCCGATGCCGCTGTGGAAGAGGGCGTTGAAGATGGCGCGGTCCGGATTGATCGGCTCGCTCATGGGGATCCACTTCCCGTTGCGCATCATGAAGCAGCGCGGGTGACGGATCTCCGGCACCTCGCCGAAGTCGCCGCGTCCCGCCATGTTGGACTGCCCGATGAGCAGCACGGACTTCATCCCGCCCACTTTCGCCTTGGAGGCGTCGTTTCGCAGGTCGTTTGCAGAAGAGGAGGGCGTCATTGACAAAAACTCCAAATGTTCATGGGATTGCTGGACATTCCAATCATCCCTGCGCGGCAAAGCACTTCGCCTTCGTGACGCGCCAGGGTTCGCCGGCGGCCTTGCCGGCGGCGACAATTTCCGTGAGGCGGCCGTGGAGCGCCTCCTGCGAGAGGCCTGCCGCCTTGTCCGTGACGTCCTGCCTGAACTTGCGACGGAGGTAGGTGCCGGTATCCGCGAAGGTCTCGACATACGGGTCCCACCATGTCATGTCGAGGTGGTTGCGCTGCTTGCGCGGCGTTGTCTCCGGGAACTTTTGCATGGGCTTTTATAATTCAAAAATCAAGAAATTCGGGCTGCTAAACAGGATTTCGGACATAGTAGCCCGAAAATGAAAGGCAAGCCGTTAAACATACCATAACGGATTGACGCATCGACAACTCAAATGCAGGATCCAGATTCGGACGGTTCATGGCAAAGGAAGCGCGAAAGTGAGTCTCGCGTCGATTTCAGCGCGGTCGGAATCGGAGAGCGCGAGGTCGGCGAGCTCCTTCAGAATCGCCGTCTTGTCGATGTAGGTAAAGCCCCCATTGCGCAGACTTTCGAATGTGTAGATGTCGGTTGCCGCTTTTTCCATGGCGCGCTCCTTGTCGTTTGCGGCTTCGATTCTATCACAATGCTTGGTGGCTGCCAAACGTCGCAGAGTTGAAGCCATCGAGGAGGGCGCGCTTGCGGGGCGTCTCGGCGGGGGCGTCGATCCACTTCTCCTTGAGGTTGCCGCTGGCGGGGTCGAGACCATCGGGCAGGATCTTCTCCACGTCCCAGCACGGCGCTTCGCGGAAGGCGTGGTAGGTCCAGTCCCAGCCGTATTCCCCGAAGAGGTCGATGCAGTCGCGCGTATTCGTCGAGATCCTGGTTGTCGTTGAGCTTGGACCAGTTGCGGTTGATCTGGTAGCGCAGGAGCGTCGCGCCCCACTGGTGCAGGGTCTCGATGTCGCCCTCTCCATCCGGGCATTCCGGAGGAGTCGGATGGATCGGAGGAATCTGGTAGGGCCGCATCCATGATGCGTCCGCCGGCCGCTTCGTCCTGCGACCGATTCGAGGCAGCGTCCCCGCCGAGTCGCTGGTGGGGCGAGGCGTCCCCGCCGCGCCGCTTGGCGATCACCTCTGCGGCTCGCCGGGACGGCTCGCCCCACCCGTTGGCGATGGCCACCACCCCCCCGCCGAGTTGCTGGTAGGGCGAGGCGTCCCCGCCGAGCCGCTTGGACATCACCTCTGCGGCTCGCCGGGACGGCTCGCCCCACCCGCTGGCGACGGCCACCACCCCCGACCCGAGCGCCGTGAGGCCGCAGAGGGCGAGCGCGAGCAGGATCGCCCTGCCGCCGGGCTTCTTCGCCGCCTCCCTTACTCCGGCACCCAGGCGGCGGGCGAGTTCGCCGCGCGCGACGTGCAGCCGCCACTTCACGGTCCTGACGGGTAGCGAAAGGAATTTCGCCACGCGCGCGACGGGCTGCTCCATGAGGAAGTGCATCACCACGACTTCCTTCATCTCCTGTGGAAGCGCCTTGATGGCGTCGCGCAACAGCGAAGCGTCCAGGTTCGTATAGATCGCCTCGTGCGCCGCATCGTCCGCAACGTCCGACACGTCGCCGGGATATACGGTGTCGCGGTTCGCCTTGCGGCGTGTTTCCATCAAGTGTATGTTCGTTAGAATCTGGCACATCCAGCCGAAGAACGCCGACTGCTCGATATAGTCGTCGATTCCATCGATGACCGCCGCGAATGTCCTATTGACCAACTCCTCGGCATCGCCCAGATCGTGACAAAAGCGGCGCGCGAGGCTCAAAAGCCCCGCCTTGTATTCCGCCTCCAGGCGCCTTGCGCCCTTTTCACGGTCTTGCCGAAGTTCTTCCACGATGTCCATGCGCCACATTTCCGGAGAAAAACAAATCCCCACACAAGAATAATAGCGCACTGAGGGCAAAAGGATAGTTGGCCCCTGCAAAATCAGTTCGCGGAAAGTCGCAGCACATGCCGGGACTTAAGGAAAGCCCCGGGTCGGCCGCGACCCATGCCGGGACGCGAGTACCGCAGAGACGCGGAGAGGATCAGTTGCCGAGGGTCGTAGTCCAATTCACGCCATATTCGGCTGCGCGGTAGGTGTTGCCCGCGCAGTCGATGACGCCGGCGAAGCGGCAGGCGCCCGACACGCCCTGGCCGCCGGCCTTGATCGCGAACACCGCGATGTATTGGCGGTAATTCGTCTTGTCGTAAAACGGATTGTACGGCGCTTCGCCGAGACCCATCTGGCTGCGGACGCACTCGGCGTTTTTGCCGATGCCGAAGGCGACGAGTTTCACCGACGAAAGGGCGGACGACGCGGATGTGGCGTCGAACGAAGAGTTGGTGTAGCCGAGGCTGTATCCGAAATCATCGT
>JAFSUV010000075.1 GCA_017450425.1 Kiritimatiellia bacterium | reverse complement strand
GCGGGACCGCCGCCGGAACCGGCGCAAATCTGCGCCGGGGCAGGGGCGTCCCGCCCAGCGGCGGGAGCGTCCAGCCCGGCGGCAGAATTGCCGCCGTTGCCTAGTTCCCGCCAGGCCATTGAGCATCCCGCCTTGAAGCCGCGGATTATATCGCCAAGGTTTTTGCGCCGGTTGCCGCGGCCTTCCGGGCGATCGGGATGAACGAGCGGCAGGCGTTCCTGTACAAACAAGATGCCGTGAAAATGGTCTGGCATCAATTGCGCCTCGATGAGCGAGACCTGCGGCCAGAAAACCGGGATTTTGCGCCAGCAGTCAAGGACGGCGCATCCCATGCGCGACGGCTCTACCGTCCAGCGGTCATCGCGCCTTGCAAGCGTCCCCAGCACCGGGCGCCGCTCCTTCAAAACGAGCGTGATTTCATAGATCATGCGCCCGGAATAGTCGAAATCGGGGAGCCGCCGCCCCATGTGCGGCCGCTTCTCGCGGCGCAGCACCCCGTTTTCATCGCGCTCCCATCCGGGCGCCGTCCACTCGCCAGTTTTTGCATGCGAGCATTTTTCCATTTGATGCTCCGCTACTTTCCTGCTTTCCGCGTATCCGTAGTGAAAATTCCCGCACTGCCAAGTAAAAGAGGCTGGACTTCGCAGTCCAGAGCGCCGGACTTGGCAGTAAAGCACCCTGGACTACGAAGTCCAGGGTATTTTATTACATGATATGTAAAGATGGACATACATTGAATGTAAAACGGCGACGGCTCGCCTACCTGACGGCGGTGAAGAGTTGCAGGTAGGAGGCGGCGACGGTGGAGCGGGAGAACGACTTCAAAACATAGTCGCGTCCGGTCGCGGCGAGCGCGGCGAGCCGGGGGCGGTCCGCCATAAGTTCGCGCATGACTGCCGCCGCCGCATCCATATCCTCCCCGATCAAAACGCCGCCGCCGGACGAGCGCACAAAGTCCGCGAGGTCGGAGCCGGGCGAAGTCATGGCGAGTATCGGCTTGTTGTGTCCGAGAATGCGGTAAATCTTGCTCGGTATGCCGTCGGCTGCCGCCTGGGGATCCTGCCCCACGTAGAAAACATCGCTGGCGGCGTAGATTTCGCCCATGCGCGAAATGGGCTGGTAATCGACGAAAACGACGTTCGCGAGTCCGTCGGCTTCGCGCTTCAGGCGGTCGGCGTCGCCGCCGCCGCCGACAAACAGCACGGTCAGTTCCGTGATGCGGCGCGCGAGTTCCACCATGACGCCAAGTTTTTGCGGCACTCCCATGTTGCCGGCGTAGGCAAGGACGAATCTGCCGCCAAGGCCGTGTTCGCGCGCGAATCCATTGTCGCGCGCGACTTCGCGGACGTCGGAGAGATCGACGAAATTCGGGATGAGCCGCACTTTGCCGGGATCGGTGCGCGAGGCGATTTTCGCGCACATCGCAGGCGTGATCGAAGTCACGGCGGCGGCCTTCGCGTAAGTAAGGCGCTCGATGGCGCGGAAGAACTTTATTGCCCGGCGGCTCTTCATCATCCCGAGGTTGATCGCGATATCCGGGTAGATTTCCTGGACGTTGTATACATACCTGGCGCGGCGGACGGCGGCGATCGCCAAGGCGTTGAGCCCGATCGTGAGCGGCGGCGAAGGCGCGACGACGACATCCGGCTTGAAGCGCAGGAACCACCCGAGGAGCGTGGCGGCGAAATGAAACCATATCCACGAAAGCATCCGCAACGGCGGCCAGACGCTCTTGTCGGGCATGAGCACGTGATAGACGGGAATGCCGGCGTAATCGCTCCTGCGCACAAGCCGCCAGAGCCAATTGCGCAACGGCTGTTTCCGCTCCATGCCGGCATCGCGGTGGAAGTGGGGGGTGGTCGTAATGACGCAAACCTCGTGGCCTGCGGCCTTGAAGTCTTCGGCGAGCGACGCCCAGATCTGGGCGGTCGAGACATTGTCGGGGCTGAAGATGAGACTTAAAACCGTTATCTTCATACTTCGAGCCGGAAGGTGTCGGGGTTGGCGGGGTCGAAAACCTCGTTCGCCCACATCAAAGTGACCATATCGGTATCGCCGAGGTTGACGATATTGTGCGTCCAGCCGGGCGGAATGCGCACGACCTCGGGCTTTTCGCCGCTGACCTTATAGGTAACGATTTTGCCGTCCGGGGAGTCGGCCAGCCGGAAGTTGATTTCGCCGGTGCCGCTCACCACCAGAAACTTTTCGTGATTCGTGTGGTGCCAATGCTGCCCTTTCACGATTCCCGGACGCGACACGTTCACGCTTACCTGTCCGCGATCGGCGGAGCGGAGAACCTCGGTGAAGCTGCCGCGCGCATCGGCGTGGACTTGGAGCGGATAGGCGAACGCATCCTCGGGGAGCGCGCTTAAGTAGGTGGCGTAGAGTTTTTTCGTGAAGCCGTCCTGCTGGTCGGGCACCAGGAGCGTCTTGGGCTCGTCGCGGAACGAGCGGATCGCGGACACGATCTCGCCCAGAGTTTTATGGTAGACGGGCGCGACGGAGAGAAACGGCGGCGGC
>JAFSUV010000074.1 GCA_017450425.1 Kiritimatiellia bacterium | reverse complement strand
CGTCGCCGCAATGGACCGATACGTTCGCCCAGTAGATCATCGATTCGATCCACGGCCCGCGGTTCATGAAGACGTTTTGCGCGCGCAGCACGGCGCGGTCCGGCAGGAGCGAAAGGCCGACCGTCCACTTGAGGCGGCGGCGCAGCTCCGTTTCGCCGATCCAGAGCGTCGGGGTGCCGTCCGGGCTGGTCGTGGCGCGCCAGTCGATCGGCATCGCCGTCGTCGCGCGGTGGTGGTGCGGGAAGTTCCACTCCACGCCGCCGGAAATCCACGCGCCGAGCATGCCGATCAGCGCCGGCTTTACGACGTGCTGCCGGTAGAACGTTTCAAACCCGGTCTGCTTGTCGGTGAAGTTGAGCAGGTGCCCGCCGTGTTCGGGCAGCAGCCCCAGATGGAACCACTTGTTTTCGAGCGTGAGGTACTTGTACGTTTCGTCCACCCGCGTGTCGTGCAGGACGTCCTGCATCGGGTACGGATAGACGCGACCTTGCGCGCCCTGATAGACGCGGCCGGTGTAGAAGATCGGAGTCTTGTCGTAGCCTCCCGGAGCGTAGGTGGGAAGAACGATCGAGGTTTCCTTGAAAACGGGTGTGGACGACATGGTTTCTTGCGCCTTTTTTGTTCGGATTTGTTCAAATGCTATCGCGCCGCCGCATGGCCGAAGCACCCGAACGGGCATGAAAACATGTCGCATCGGGCATTTATTTTTTGCAAAGGCGATTGATTCCGGAGAACGGAAGCGGTAGGATTCGTCCCATGGACGCGGTGCTCTTTTTCCAATCGACCACCGGCAAGTCGTGGCGGCAGAAGCTTGCGGGCGCCTTTGCGGGCGCGCGGGAGCGGGGGTGGCTGCTCCAAGTCGCCGGCGGCGGGGATTCCCCCGCCCGCATCCGGGAGGCGCTGCGCACGTGGAGCCCGGTCGGCTGCCTCGTTGACAGGGCGCAGTGTTCGGGGCGACCGCCCGATGCCGCTTTTGGCGACCTTCCTGTCGTGTATCTCGACCAGGACCCGGCGCGTCCGAGCGACCGCCATCCATGCGTACTGCACGACTCGGCGGCGACTGCGCGGGCGGCCGCACGTGAACTGCTGGGCACGGGACGGACATCGTTCGGCTTCGTAGGCTCCGATCCGGCGCGCTTCTGGAGCCGCGAACGCGAGGCGGCTTTCCGTGCCGCCGTCCGCGCTGCCGGAGGGCGCTTTTCGGCGTACCGCAGAGGCCCGCTCGGCGCCTGGCTCGCCGCCCTGCCGCGTCCATGCGCCATACTGGCCGCCAACGACGCCACCGCCCAGCGCGTCCACCACGCGGCGCGGGCGCGCGGTCTGCGCATCCCGCAGGATGTGGCCCTGTGCGGCGTGGACGATGACGAACTTTTCTGCGAGGCGGTCCAGCCCGGCATTACCAGCGTGGCGCCGGACTTCTATGAGGCGGGACGGCTGCTCTTGGCTGCTCTCGCGCGTGAAATCGAGCGCTCCGGTTCGGGTCCGGCGCTGGAGCGCTACGGGCCGCTTGGCGTAGTGCGCCGGGGATCAACCGGTGCCGCAGCGACCCCGCCCGCCGGCTCCCGCGCAGCGCGGGCGATGGATTTCATCCGCGCAAACTCCTGCCTCGGACCGGTGCGGCTGGACGATGTCGCGCGCGCGATGGGCTGTTCGCGGCGACTTGCGACGCGGCTTTTCCGCGAAGCGACCGGCAAGAGCATTCTTGAGGTGGTTCACGATGCCCGGTTCGAGCGCGCGTGCGAACTTCTGCGGCGCACCGACAAGCCCGTGTTCCTCGTGGTCGCGGAGTGCGGCTACGCGTCCGAATCTTTTTTCAAGCGCGAATTTGCCCGCCGCACCGGCACGTCCATGCGGAAATTCCGCTTGATGGAAGGGTAGGAGAGGGGCCAGTTGCTGCCGCCGTAGGCGAGCGCGTTTGCGTCGCCCCCCCCCTCGACATCGAAGCCGACCGCGAGCGCGAAGCGCAAGCCGCCAGCGGCGGTGACACCGCTGGCGGTGCCGCCGCTGGCGGTGACACCGCCGACAACCTCGCGTTCGACCCGGCGACTTTCGATACGGCACCCGCGCCCGAAGACTTCCCGGACGCATTTTCCATCACCCCCGCCGCGCCGCCCACCGTCGCGGAACTCGAAGAAGCCGAGCGCCAGTACGACTCCGTCGCCGCCCGCTACACGAACCCGGACGGGACGCGCAAGCCCGGCTGGATGAAGGCGCCCAACGGCGCCGACACGCATCTCACGGAGCGCCAGTGGGTGCAGGTGCGCACCGAGAACTTCAAGCGCTGGTTCGGGGACTGGGAAGCACTCGCAAGAAGAACGGCCATCGACCGCCTTTCTGAAATCGCTGTTCATGAAAAATGGCTGGGGTACGAAGACGGAAAGACGTCAAAGACGGTTGCGAAAAAACAAGCCGTTCAATGGTTCAAATCCACATACGGGAACTCGATTGCCAAAGATACGGCAATCGGCAAAATCGACATCGACGCAAAGAGCATTCAAACATCGCTTGAACACGGATTTGGGCAAGCAAAATTCGATACCATTCCATCACTAGTGGATGGATTCAAAAAAGCAATCTATCTTGGTTCGCAACCGGACTTTGACGGAAATCCCATCGACAATCACTATTTCGCGTATCGGACAAATTACAACGGCGATTCCATGCTGGTGTATTGTCGGGCGCGAACGGACGCCAACACCCACCGTCTATATCTGCACGAGGTCTTTCTGGAATCCGAGATTAAAAAAGGCAGCAACGCTTCTTCACTGCCAGCCAAGCTACTACGCTCCAAGCAAGGCAAAAGCGTTGCTGTGGGACGTAGTATCCTCCAATCGCTCTACGCTGTCAACCCCTCCTCCGTCTCGAAGGTCGTGGACGCGAACGGCGAGCCGCTGGTCGTGTGGCACGGTTCGCACTGGGACCCGCTCGCGGAGGAGCCAGGCAAGGCCGTGTTCGATGCTGGCAGGGCGCAGGAGGCAAGCGCATGGCCGACGGCCAACCTTGGCTTCTACTTCACCTCGGACGCCAGCTTCGGCGGCGACGGGTATTTCCAGACGCCCGTTTTCCTGAACATCCGGGAGCCGCTCCGCGAACACTACGCGAACATGGCGGAGTTCGACTATGCGTGGAAGCGCTACGCCGGAGGCGCGAAGGACGAGGCAAGAGACCGCGCGTACACGGGAAGCGACGGCCTCGTGATCGACGCCGACCGCGACGGGAACGACCATCCGGGCGCCGTCACATGGTTTGTCGCCAAGTCCCCGACGCAGATCAAGAGCGCGACGGACAACGCGGGCGTGTTCTCGGAGCGCCCCGACGTGCGCTACTCCGTGACCCCCGCCGAGGACGCCGCCTACATGGACGCCGTGCGGCGCGGCGACTACGGGAAGGCCGTCGAAATGCTCGTCGCCCGCGCCAAGGAGGTTTACGGCGACGAACTCGTGACCGACGCGGACGGCGACCCCATCGTGTTCTTCCACGGCGCGAAAGCCCGCCACAACGTCCTCGACCCCAACGCCGACAAAAACGGCTTCGGCGACGTCTATCTCACCGACGACCCCTCCTACGCCGACCGCTTCGGCGGCGTTCGCCATGCCGTCATACTCGCCGTCAAAAACCCCTCCCTGCACAACTGGGCGCAGGAGGGCTTCAAAAACGCGCTTTTGTCGCGCTACGCCGGCCATGACGCCGCCTTCATCGAAGGCGTGATGGACTTTACGGGCATCGAGCACAACGAAGTCCTCGTCCGCAACGCCGAGTCGATGAAAGAGGCGGCAGTGACCTACGACGACGCCGGGAACGTGATACCGCTCTCGCAGAGGTTCAACACGGAGCGGGACGACATCCGCTACAGCGTCGGCGCGGCGCAGGGGGAGCGCGACTTTGCCGCGCTTGTCGCGAGTCCCGGCAAAACCGCCGACTACGCCCGGCGGCACGGGCTGCGGGGCCGGCGCAAGGCGGAAATGGACGCGCTCCACGCCGCCGCCGCGCTTTTCGCCCGCGAGACGCGCGACCTCTACGCGCGGCTGTTCGCCGGGGACGCGGGAGCCGGCGACTGGGCGCGCGCGTTCGCTTCGCCGGAGGCCAACCGGGGGCAGTTCCCGACCGTTTCCCGCGTCATCGCGGAGCAGTTCACGCGGCCGGAGGGCTTCGGCGCGGCGGTGAAGGGGCTCCAAATCCGCAGCGCGGAGGACGTGGCGGCTATGATGATGGCGCTGCGCTCGCCATACCAGGAGATGATGAAGGCCGTCTATGTCGATGCCGGCGGGAAGGTTCTCGACGCCCGCATCGTCTCGATCGGCTCGTTGAGCAGCGCCCCTGTCCACCCCCGCGACATTTTCGCGAACGTTCCCGAAGGGGCGACCGGCATCTACCTCTCGCACAACCATCCGAGCGCCGACCCGACGCCGTCGCGGGAGGACTTCGCCCTTACGGTGCGGCTGCGGCAGGGCGCGCAAGTGCTGGGGCTGGAGGTCAAGGATCACGTGATCACGGACGGGGAGCGCTACCACTCGGTTCTCGACGGGCGCGAATACACGCTCCCCGCGCGGCGGCAGTCCCACGAGGCGTGGGAGACGGGGCCGGCGGGGGTGCAGCTGCGCAGCGTGTCCGACATGGCGGACTTTGTCCGGCTCGTCCGGCAGGACGGCAAAAAGCCCGTCGTCATAGGACTTGACGCAAAATTGTGCGTCGAGACGGTGCGCATCCTCCCGCAGGATGCGCTGCGCGGGATGACGCCGGAGGGCGCGCGCGCCGTTTTCGGCGGCATCGCGGGCGTGTCGTCGTTCGTTGTCTATGCGCCGGATGAAATCACGGGCGGGGAGCAGCGCGCGATGCAGGGCGTGGCGGCGGCGCTGGGCGTCCCGCTGCTCGACATCGTGTATGCGGCCGGCGCGGACGCAATCGCGTCGATGCGGGCGGAGGGGCGCATGGAGCGCTACGGCGACGCACCGGGCGCCGATGCTGCGGCCGACGCCCTTTCCGGGCAGCGCGCAGGGACGCCGTGGCGCTACAGCGTCGGTACCCGCGCGCTCGACTGGGAAGCCCTGCCGAACCTCGCGCCGCGCGTCGCATCGAGTACGGGCATCGGCGCACTAGAGGGATCGCGCTTCAAGGAGGAGCGCGGACGCGTCATGCCCCGCTACGACGAGGCCAAGCGCCTCCGCGAAGCCGGCGACGAGACAAAGGCTGACGCAATCCTCTCCGGCCTTGAAGACGAGGCCCGCGCCCTCGCCGCCGACAAGAGAACCGAATGGCTCGGCAAGTACCTGCTCGGCAAGTACCACGCCGACACGGGGGCGGCAAAGGAGGTTGTCAAACACTACCTCAAGCCGGAAGCCGTCGCGGAACTAAAGGCCGCGCTCGATCCGTCAAGGCCGGTTGTCGCGCTGTTCCCCTTGACAAATGTCGAAGGGAAGAGCCTTAACCGGCTTCCATTCGCGTACGCAGGGGAACTGGCGCGGCGGCTCGACGCGCGCGTGGACTTGCACCTTCAGAAGAAAACCTCACAGACCCTTACCCGCAAAGGGCAGAACGAGCGGGCAAGCGCCGACTTCGAGTTTGACACGGCTGAAATCGACTTTTCCGACAACCCGCAGATCATCATCGTCGATGACACGTGGACGAGCGGGCAAACAACCGTCAGCGCCGTGGACGCGATTCTCCGGGCACATCCCGATGCCGACATCCGCGCCGTGACGGCACTTGCAGCCGGGCGCTACGGCAAGAACGTGAAGCCGGCGCAAGGGCAGTTGACTAAAGTGCTGAAAAAGAGTACTTTTCCCACTGTTGACGCACTTAACGCATTTCTCGGCTATGACATCCGCAGGGCAACAGGAAGCGAACTTCACGGATACGTCCTCAACGGGCGCTCCGGCCCCGACGGCATCCGCGAACGGTTCGGTTCGTCCGCGCCCGGAGTGGTATCAGAAGCAACTGGCGGAAGCCGAGGCGATAATGGCGGAACTGGATCGGCTCTACGCGGCGGAAGCGGCGGCGAAGTAGCCTCCCGCTACTCCATCGCGCCGACATCCGACTTCAACATCACGCTTGCCGACCCGGACATCATGCTCCGGGCGATCATCGCCGCCGACGAACTGGCCGGGCGCAACCGCACGGGCGAAGACTACGCCCGCCTAGGCCGCATCCTCGGCTCCGCCGAAAACCACATCGACGCGCGCGCCAAGGCCGAAGAATACCTACAGCGCCGCCGCAACAGCCGGCGCCGCGCCCTTGCCGACATCCTATGCGACATGACCCAAAAGCGCCTGATGGACAACGCCATGCTCCTTTTCGACTCCGGCATGGAGGAGGGCGAGCAGATCGGCAAGGCGTCCGAGCGCGCGATCCAGAAAGCCCGCCGCTCCGTCGTGCGCGAAGCCACCGAGACGTCGCACGACGACCTTGTGAGCGAGACCGGCCTCGACCTCGTGCGCTCAATCATCGACGTCGAACCCGACACCTTCGCCCCCGTCGAGGAGCGGCCCGAAGAAAAACCCGCCGAAGGAGCCCCGGATCCGGAAAAGTTCGTCGGCCCCCCGACCGCCGAGGAGTTCGCCCGGCGCGAGCGCGCCATTGCCGCGCAGGACGAACTGCGCCAAATCAAACTCAACCGGCTTTTGCTCGACCTTGAAGACGCCCGCGCCAAGGACGCCGAAGCCCGGCGGCGGCGCGAACAGGACAGGCATTTCAATAATGCCGGCAAGGGCGCTGGCGGCGCAAACGCACAAGCCGCCGAGGGCGAAGCCGGCGACGCCGCCGAGGGCGAAGCCGGCGCCGGAGACGGTTCGCAGGGCAAGGGCGCCCCCGACGCCGAGAAGTTCAACCCCTTCGTGCCGACGCCGGAAATGCTCCGGCGCAACGGCATCGACGTCGCGGACGCGCACGACCTGGCGCTGCTCTTTGCCGCCTACATCGACCGCTGGATAAAGCAGACGCCCTCCGAAGGGCCGCTTGCCCGCGAAGACCGCGCCGCGCGGTTCGCCAAGAGCATGAAAACCATGCTCCGGCAGTTTGTTCACGATGGACTCGATCCGACCGAAGGAGCGCTCCTACAGGCCCTACAGCTTAAAATCGGCCAGATAGAGGACGCCATGCCCCGCCGCTCCGTCATTGTCCGCGCCGAACGCATCCTCGGCAT
>JAFSUV010000073.1 GCA_017450425.1 Kiritimatiellia bacterium | reverse complement strand
CGCGACCGCCTGGCCGCGCCTGCGCGACCTCCGCCACGCCCGCGAGGTGGGCCGCGCGCTCGGGATGTTCCAGTCGATCCTGGCCGACATGCCCTGCGACGCCCTTGCCGACACCCTCCCCGGCTTCCACGAGACGCCGCTTTACCTGCGCGAGTTCGACCGTGTTTCGGCGGCCCCTGCGGCCCGCGCCCGCGCCGCCGGCGACGCTGACTGCCTGGCGATGGAACGCTTCATAGAGTCCGAGCGCCCGCGCGCCGCGCTTCTGCTCGACGCCCTCGCGCGGGGCGACCTGCGGCTCCGCCCGATACACGGCGACCCGAAAGTCGCGAACATGATGATCGACGACTCGACGGGACTTGCCGCCGCAGTCATCGACCTGGACACCTCGAAGCCCGGACTCATCCACTACGACTTCGGAGACTGCGTCCGTTCCGCCTGCAACCCGGCCGGCGAGGAGCCGGAGGACCCGCGCTCCGTACGCATCGACCTCGACGCGCTCCGCGAAGTGGCCGCAGGCTATCTTTCGCAGGCCGCCGGTTCGCTCTCCGAAGCCGACCGCGCGCTTCTCTACGACTCGGTCCGCATGATCGCCTTCGAGCTGGGCCTCAGGTTTTTCACCGACTACCTTGATGGATCGCGCTATTTCAGGGTAACATATCCCGGACAGAACCTGCGGCGCGCGACCGTGCAGCGGCTGCTGTGCGAGGACATCGTCCGCAAGGAAGGCGAAATCCGCCGCATGCTCGACGGACTATGGAAGCAGACATGGCGAAGGAACTCTTGATCATCGGCGCAAGCGGATTCGGACGCGAGGCGGCATGGATCGCGGCGCGTGCCGGAATGACTGTCGCGGGCTTCTGCGACGACGCCCCCGAACGCGCCTCCGAACAAAAAAACGGCGCGCCGTTTCTCGGCCCCGTCGAAGCGGCGGCCGCGACGCATCCCGGCGCCGCGTTCTTCGTGGCGGTCGGCTCCAACCGCGCGCGCAAGGAACTTTCGGCCCGCGCGGCCGCAGCCGGCCTTTCGCCAGTTTCGATAATCGATCCCACCGCCGTGGTCGCGCCCGGAGCCGTAGTCGGCGCGGGCTGCTTCGTCGGCGCGTACGCGGTCGTATCGTGCGGCGCACGCCTTGGCGAAGGCGTAATCGTTAACCACCAGGCGACAGTCGGGCACGACGCCGAAATCGCCGGGTTCTGCCAGCTTTGCCCGGGCGCGCGCGTCTCCGGCGCATGCGTGCTGGAGGAGGGCGCGCTGCTTGGATCGAATGCCGCAGTGTCGCCGCTCAAGCGCGTAGGCGAATGGGCGACCATCGGGCCCGGCGCGGCGGCGCTCGCTGACGTGCCCGCCGGGCAGACCCTCGTGAAACTCGCGCGGAGGGAGAAGCCGTGAGCGGGCGCATCTTCCTTTCGCCGCCGCACATGTCCGGACTGGAGCGCGCGTTCATCGACGAGGCGTTCGCGTCAAACTACATTGCGCCGTGCGGCCCGATGGTCGACGCGTTCGAGCGCGAGTTCGCGGAGCGCGTCGGCGCCGCCTCGGCGGTCGCGCTTTCAAGCGGCACGGCCGCGATCAAGCTGGCGCTCGTATGCCTGGGCGTCGGGCGCGGCGACCGCGTCTATTGCCCCACGCTCACCTTCATCGCGAGCATCGGGCCTGCGGTGCACCTCGGCGCGACCCCCGTCTTCATCGACGTCGACCCCGGCACATGGACCATCGACCCTGGACTGCTGGAGGAGAAACTCGCAGGGGACGCCGCCGCGGGGCGCCTGCCGAAGGCCGTGGTTTCGGTGGATCTATACGGGCAATGCTGCGACATCGAGCGCCTCCGCGAGATCTGCGGTCGCCACGGGGTCCCGCTGCTCTCCGATTCGGCTGAGGCGCTCGGCTCGACCTTCGGCGGACTCCCGGCGGGCAAGGGAGCGGCCGCCGCCGCATTCTCGTTCAACGGAAACAAGATCATAACGGCGTCCGGCGGCGGAATGCTGGCTTCCGACGACACTGCGCTGGTCGCCCGCGCACGCTATCTTTCCACGCAGGCTAGACGGCCCGCGCCGCACTACGAGCACGCCGAAGCCGGCTACAACGACAGGATGAGCAGCCTCGTCGCGGCGGCGGGGCGCGGCCAGCTCAGGGTGCTGGACGAACGGATCGCGGCGCGCCGCGAAATCTTCGCCCGGTATGCGGCGCGCCTCGGGAAAATTCCCGGAATAACCTTCATGCCGGAGGCTCCGGAATGCAGGGCGAACCGCTGGCTGACGGTGCTGCAGATCGATCCCGCCGAATCGGGGAAGACGCCCGAGGGGCTGCGGCTCGCGCTGGAGGAAGAGGACATCGAGTCGCGGCCGGTGTGGAAGCCGATGCACATGCAGCCCGTGTTCGCAGGGTGCGAGAAGGTCGGCGGCGCGGTCGCGGAGCGCATCTACTCGCGCGGCCTGTGCCTTCCTTCCGGCACGGCCATGACCCCCGCCGACATCGACCGCGTATGCGCGATCATCGAGCGGTGCTGACGCGGGCGCACGGCAAAGCCAATAATCACAGCCCCTGGCCGCAGCACTTCTTGTACTTCTTGCCGGAGCCGCAGGGGCACGGATCATTCGGATAGATCTTCTTCTCGTTTCTCACCGTACCGGAGG
>JAFSUV010000006.1 GCA_017450425.1 Kiritimatiellia bacterium | reverse complement strand
GCCAGGCGTCGAACGCCGCGTCGGCGACCCGCACGAGAAGGGCGCCAAACGGACGGTGCGCCGCGGCGTCGCCCGGGTCGCGTGGCAACGCCGCGACTTCGCCGGCCGGGAGGGGGCGGGTCCACGCCGCCAGCGACGAAATATCGCAGTCCGGCAGCGCACACGGCGAAGCGCCGATCGCCACCGGATGGGCGCCGATTTTGAGACTGCTCCCGGCGATCCTCGTCCTTGCGCACTCGGCGCCGTCGATGTACAGCGCGGCGTCGCCTCCCGGCGAAAATGCGAACGCGACCCCGACGGACGACTGCGGATCGGGGATTGCGCCGGAAAGGACGTGCGCCCCGGCGTCGTCTTTGAACACCGCTTCGACGCGCCCTTCAAGCGTCCGCACGCCGAACACCGCGTCTCCCGCGCCTTCCCAGACGAGACGCTGCTCGCGCGTTTTTCCGCCGAGGTTGAAGCGGAGAAACACCGTGCCGCCGTGCGCAAGCGCGTTCCAGCGGACGTTCGGGAAGCGCAGCACCTCGCCGTCCCGCCCGGAAAAGCGCCTCGCCGCCCCGTCCCCGGTGCGCGGCACGCCGACGATCTGCACTGCGGTGCGGTTCGCGTCGTTCACCGGGTGGGCGTCGGCGATCCTTGCGCACAGCAGCAGCCCATCGCGCCCGCGCAGCGCGTGCTCCAGATGCTTCCGGGCGAGCATCCGCGCACGGAACAGGGCGTTCGGAACGGACGGCGAAAACAGCGACATGGCGACCGCCGCCGCAGCGATGGCGGCGACGATCGCGAACGCTCCATTCCGGCCTTGCGGATGCATGTGGCGCTAGCGGATGCCGCCGGGGCGGTCGAGGAAAATGTTCACGGAGGAAAAGGCCGCAGTTTTCGCCAACTCGGCCTGGAACGCCTCGCCCTCCGCCTTCAGCCCGGTGAACACGTACTGCCAGGTCGTGACGCCGCCGTGCGACGCCGCGCTCTCGAGCTTGCAGTGCGAAAGCGCCGCGTCGAGCGCCTTGCGTATGGCGCCGGCCTTCGCCGCGGCCTCGGCGTCGGGCAGGCTCAGCACGATGAGCCCGTCGCGCCGGAAGACCTTGCTCGCGGACGCAAGCCGCTGCGCCAGCACTGCCGCCGTGGCGAACGCGAACAACCACAGCACGAAGACGAAGTTGCGCGTGGCGGCGCATATCGCGGAAGCGATGACGAGCATCACGAAGCCGACCTCTTCCGGCTCCTTCACCGGCGTGCGGAAACGGATGATCGAGAGCGAACCGAGAAGACCCAGCGAAAGCGGGATCGAGACCTGGACGCCCACGAAGAGGGTCGTCACCGCCAGCGCCAAAAGCGGAAACGCGCGGTGTATCTGGCTCCCGGTGCCGCGCCGCTCGTAGAAAAACCGGTACAGGAGCGACGCGAAAAACGCGGCCGCGAGCGAAACCGCGAGCATTTCAAGGAACAGCGCGAGGTCGATTTGCTCGCGCACGAGGTCGAGCTGGCGGCGGATGTAGTCCATCTTCACCGCGCCGTCCGCCGCAGTTGCCGCATTTTGCGAAATCAGTGTTTCGTTCATTGTCTTCTCCGAATTGTTGCAGGACGATCGTCAAATTTCCCCGCGGGCGATCCTGCCCGCAAGCTCTCCGTACTTCGAAAACTGGCCGAAGGCGAGTCCGGCGGCGGCCATTTCAGCCGCCCACGCCGGAGGGACGCCGCCGGGGTTCTTGAACTCGCACACCGCGGCGTCGAGGCGAACCGGCGCCGCGACCCACGGAAACCGAGCGGCGTTCACCCGCCCGGCTTCGATGTTCCAATCGAGCGAAACGCGCGAAAAACCGGCAGGGTCGAAAAAACGGAGCCGGTCGTAGGAAATGCAGCACACCGGCGACCAGCCCGCCGGACGCTCGCCGATTTCGGCGGCATGGGCGGCGAGGAACCCGGCGAACGAAGGGTCGTCGAGCGGGGTCTGCAGCAGCCACTTGGCGCTTACCTGCACCGCCACCCGCGCCTTGTCGCGCGCCGCGCAAAGGCGGCGCTTCACTTCAAGAAACGCCGTGATGCGCCCGGAGGCGGCGGCGGCCTCGTCGTCGTACCACCGGAGGCGGATCTTGCGCTTAAGGGAGTCCCCGTTGTCCTTTTCGGCGAGGCTCGCAAGCCCGATCGAATCGAAATACACGCTCGCGATGCGGTTGAAGGGGTGCTCGCCGTCCGGGACGCACCGGGCGAGAAGAACCGCCCGCGCCCGATCGACCGCGCTCCGGGGCCCGGCAAACTTCTTCTCGCACACGAGCGGCCGGTCGCCGCCGCCGCGCAATGTGTCGCAAAATGGCATCTCCGCGCGGTGGGACTAACGGCCGGCGAGACCCGGCTTGCGCCGGAAGCGGTTGCGCCAGGCGAGACTGAAGACCATGAAAAACGCCTCCCGCGCGATCGAGCGCGAAAACTTCGACTGCCCGGAGCGGCGGTCTTCGAAGACGATCGGCACCTCGGCTATCTTGAAACCGCGCCGCCACGCCTCGAAGGTGGTCTCGATCTGGAAGGAGTAGCCGTTGGAAACGATGCGGTCGAGGTTTATCGCCTTCAAGACCCGCGCCGTGTAGCACTTGTAGCCGCCGGTGGGGTCGGAGACGGGCAGCGCCGTCACCGCCCGCACGAATGTCCCGGCGAACATCGAGATGAGGAGCCGGTTCAGCGGCCAGTTGATCACCCTGATGCCGCCTTTGTAGCGGGTTCCGAGCACCAGATCCGCGCCGCTTTCGGCCGCCGCGACGAACGCCGGGATTTCCTTCGGATCGTGCGAAAGGTCGGCGTCCATCTCGAACAGAAGCTCGTAGCCGCGGGCGAGGCCCCAGCGGAAACCATCGACGTATGCGCGCCCCAGCCCGGCCTTCGCGCCGTGGTTCATGAGGTGGATGCGCGGATCGGACGCGGCCATTTCGGCAATCGCGGCGGCCGTGCCGTCCGGGGAGTCGTCATCGACGAAAAGAATCTCCGCCTGCGGCGCCGCGCGGAACACGGCATCGGCCACCAGACGGACGTTTTCCCTCTCGTCGTATGTCGGGATGACAAGCAAAGTTTTCCGTTCCATGCCGGGCATGATACCACCTATTGCGGTTTTAGAGGTCAAAAAACGGCGGGAAAGGAAGACGGGGCGCACCAGCCGCCGCGCGGCGAGAGCGAAACCGAGCCCGTCTTGGGCCCTGCGGGCGAGGCGTCGCGCTTGAACTGCTGCGTGGCGAAGCGGCGCAGAAACGTGTCGAGCGCGGCGTCGATTTCCTCCCGGGTCGCGATGCCGCAGAACGCGCTCGCGGCCAGCTCCGAAAGCCCTGCACGGCTCTCGCCGTGCTTCACGGCGTGGTAGAGGAAGAAATCGTGCAAGTCGTATTTGCCGAGGATGCCTTCGGTTTTCTGCCCTTCGGCGCCGCCGGGGAGCAGTTCCGGCGAAACCGGCGTGGCGACGATGTCGCGCAGCGTCCCGGCAAGCGCTTCGAGACCGGCCGATGCGGCGCGATCGGCGGCCCAGGTCACGACGTGGCGCATCAGCGTCTTCGGCACGCCGCCGTTTACGCAGTACATCGACATCTGGTCGCCGTTGTACGTGCACCATCCGAGCGCGATTTCGGAGAGGTCGCCGGTGCCTACGACGAACCCGCGCTCGTCGTTCGCGATGTCCATCAGGATTTGCGTACGCTCGCGCGCCTGTGCGTTTTCGTACGTGACGTCGCGCACGGAAGGGTCGTGGCCGATGTCGCCGAAGTGGCTTTCCACGGCCGGCCCTATCGCCACGGTGCGAAGCTCCGCGCCGAGCGCCAGGGCGAGCTTTTCGGCGTTCCCGCGCGTCCTTGAAGTGGTGCCGAACCCCGGCATCGTGAGCGCGAGCACCGCCTGGCGGGGCTTGCCGAGGGCGTCGGCGGCGGCGGCGCACGCCAGCACCGCGAGCGTGGAGTCGAGTCCGCCGGAAAGCCCCACGACGAGCCGTTGCGCCCCCGTGGTTTTCCAGCGCCCGGCAAGCCCTGCGGTCTGGATCGAAAAAACCTCCTCGCAGCGCTGCGCAAGGCGGTCCGGCCCTTCCGGCACGAATGGATGCGGCACGATGCGCGCAAACTTGAGGTCCGGCGAAGACGGCGGCGCCGGGACGGCCACTTCGCGGCATTCGGCGGCGGCGGCCGCCCTTTGCGACGCCGCCCACGCGCGGCGGGCCGCATCGCACCACGACGGGTTCACGTCCGCGAAAATCGTTTGCGCCCCGCTTGAAAACGGGCTCGATTCGGCGAGCAGACCGCCGCGCTGCGCTATCAGGCAGTGGCCGGAAAAAACTTCCTCAGCCGCAGATTCCCCGACTCCGGGATTGACGGATGCGTACACGCCGCGGATCCTGGCGCTCGCCGCCTTCGCGAAAATCCGGCGTTTTCCGGCGCCGCCGGCAAGTTCCGGATTCGATGAAAGGTGGAACACAACCTCGGCACCCGCAAGGGCGAGCGTCGAAGAGGGCGGGAGCGGGCTCTCGGCGTCGGCTCCGATTTCGACCCCGAAACCGAACCGGCTCCGGCCGTCGCCGCCCGCGAAAACGAGATCGGCGCCGACCGGGACGCTCTCGCCGCCGATCTGCGCGGTCTGCCCGGCGAAGGCGATCGCGGGGCTGAAATGGCGGGCAAGGCCGGAATCGGGAAAACGCGCGAGGACGATCCCCAGAACGCGCCCTCCGCCGACGACCGCCGCGGCGTCGAACAAAAGCCCCCGGTGATCGAGCGGAAGCCCGCACACGGCGAGGCACCGCCGCCCCGAAGTCGCGGCGGCGATGTCGGAAAGCCCGTCCAGCGCGCTTTGCCGGAGCGCCGCGATGCCGAAAAAGTCGCCGCACGACCTGCCGGTGAGCGCCAGTTCCGGGAAAACCGCCGCGGCGGCGCCTTCCGCGGCGGCGGCAAGATACGATTCGCAAATGCGCGCCGCGTTGAAGCGGACATCGCCGGGGCGCACCTCCGGAGAACATGCCGCAAGTCTGACAAATCCGTTCATGGCGCGGATTCTACCACAGCGCCGGCGCGGGCGAGACCTTGTGCGCTACCAGATTTTTTCGCCGAGCAGACGGGCGATGAGCGCAACCGCCAGCTGCGCAGTCTGGTTCCTCACGTCGAGCACGGGATTGACTTCCACGATTTCCGCCGAGCGGACAAGCCCCGTGGCCGCGATTTCCTCCATCGCAAGCAGCGCCTCGCGGTTCGTGAGACCCGCCGGGAGCGGTATGCCCGTGCCGGGCGCGAACATGGGGTCGAGCACGTCCATGTCGAAACTCACGTGCACGGCATCGACGCCCCTGCCGCGGAAAAACCCGACGGTGCGACGCAGCGCTTCCGGGAAGCCGATGCGGTCTATTTCCGACATCGACAGCACGGTCGCGCCGACCCCGCGCATGAGGTCGCGCTCGCCCGCGTCGAGATCGCGCGTGCCGAGAAAGCACACGTTGCGCGGATCGACTTTGCGGTGCGGGCGGTGCAGGTTCACGAGCTGCGGCAGCCCCAGGCCGCACGATGCCGCGAGGCACTGCCCGTGGATGTTGCCGGAGGGCGTCGTCTCCGGCGTGTTGAAGTCGCCGTGCGCGTCGATGTAGAGCACGCCCAGCGCCGCCCCGCTCTTTTCAGCCCACGCGCCCATCCCGGCAAGGGAGCCGAGCGCGACCGAGTGGTCGCCGCCAAGCACCAGCGGAAACGCCCCGCCGGAGACCGACTCTTCCACCGCGCCGGCGAGCGCGGCGCAGGCCGCCGCTATTTCGGGCAGGTATTTCGCCTTCGGGTTCCCCGGCTCGACCGCTTCCTGCGCCTTCGGCGGCATCGGGCTTGCGTACCGCTCGACCGCGCACCCGATCGCTTCGAGGCGCGGCCTCAGGCCGGCGAGCCGGATCGCCGACGGGCCCATGTCCGAACCGTGCCGCGAAGCGCCGAAATCGAGCGGCATCTCGTAGATGTGCAGCCGGCGGGGGTTTTGCATCGGTGGAAACCCGTCCGAAGTCGATCAGTCGCGCCCGACGAGCCGCGCTTCGAGCATGCGCGCGGCGGCGAGGTCGTAGCGGGCCGCGACCACGTTCGCCTCCGCGCCCGTGAGCGCCACCTGGGCGTCGGTGCGCTCGAGCGACGAAGCCTTGCCCACATCGTAGCGGCTCGACACCACGTCGAAATTCTCCTTCGCGGCGTCGAGCGCCGCTTCCGCCACGGCAAGACTGTCCGCGGCGCGCCCCGCCTCCAGCGCGGCGGCCACGATCGCCCCCCAGGTCGATTGCTCGGCCTCGGCGAGCGCGCTGCGCGCGGCGCGCATTTGAGCCACTGCGGCCTTTATCTGGCGGGACTTCGCGCCGGCGGAAAAGAGGCTTTGCGCGGCGGCGGGCGCGGCCGCGTAGTTCCAGAGCAGCGGCGAGGAGTCGCCCTTGGCGTCGAACGTCAGCGAGAACGAAAGTTTGGGATAGAGGTCGCAAATCGTCCAATCGACGTAGTCGCGGGCCGCGTCGGCGCGCGCGCGCAGGGCGGCGAGCGACGGCGCGTTGGTGCGGGCGATTTCCATCAGGGCTTCGGCCGAATCCGGCAGGCCGCAATCCCATTGCTCGACCCCTTCAACTTCGATTGCGGGGTTTTCGGCAAGGCCGAGCGCGAGCGCGAGGGACGCCCGGGCGTTCTCGAGCGCGTTTGACGCCGTAAGCTCC
Source organism: Kiritimatiellia bacterium (assembly GCA_017450425.1). Classification (GTDB taxonomy): domain Bacteria; phylum Verrucomicrobiota; class Kiritimatiellia; order RFP12; family UBA3636; genus UBA3636. The sequence continues at coordinate 8,352 of JAFSUV010000006.1, read as the reverse complement.
GAGAGCCGGGCGTTGTGCCAATCCACCGCCGCCTTGGAGACGTCGTAGTTCATGGCGGCGCCCACGTCGAACCGGTCGCGCGTCTGGTCGAGGTGCTCTTTGTAGCTTGCGGTCGAAGCCGCCGCCACCCGGAGCATCTCCTTTGCCCGGTTGACGGCGCAGGCGGCGGATCTGACGCTGTAAGACGCGAGATTCCCGGCCTCGCGGGCCGCCTGATCGGCCGCCGCGAGGGCCGCAGCCGCCTGGCGGGCCGCAACCGAAGTGCGCCCGAAGTCCCACAGCAGCCAGTTTACCGAAAGCGCGCCGCCCCAGTTGCCGTCGCCGTCCCACGACGTGTCGTGCGGATCGATGTTCTGCGACGCGTAGGTGTAGGCGATGGAGCCGTCAACCACCGGCACGAACGACGCCTTTACGGAGCGCAGGGCGATTTGCGCCTGCACCACGTCCTGGCGCGCCTGGACGACCGCCGGGGCGTTCGTCTTCGCCCAAGCCGCCAATTCCTCCACGCCGCGTGCGCCGTCGCGCCCGGCAACCGGGGTCTCCGCCCACGCCCCGGTGCGCTCCGTGTCCGTGCGCTGCGCCTCGCGCGCGTCGCGCACGGTCGCGCACCCGCCTGCCAAAACTGCGGCAACCGCCGCCGATAAGGCGATGAGATCGCTGTTTTTCATTTGCTTGGAAAATCAGTGGATATGCCAAAATCCGGAGTCACCAACGGCCCGGAAGACCGCATCGACAACGATCTGGAAGACCGGTATCGACAACGGCCCGGAAGAATAGAAAAACATCACTTCAAAGTCAACCGCCCCGAATTCAGATCCCCCGCGCCGCCCGTACCGTTTCGACCGTGTTTTCGTTTTTGGTCACGCAGAGGCGCAGCGGCGGCAGCGGCGCTTTTTACGCGCTAAACCTGTGATAGACTCTGCCGCCGTCCAGCCATGGCCGCCATCCGGCATGGCGACCGTCTCAAATCGCAGTGAAAATGAACAGTACCGAAGCGCCCTCCTCCTCCCGCGACCACGAGATCATCGTCGCGCTCGACGTGCCTTCCGCGCGTGAAGCGGCCTCTGCCGTAAAGACGCTGGGCGACGCCGTTTCGTTCTACAAGGTGGGTCTCGAGCTTTTCGTGGCCGACGGCCCGGAAACGCTCCGTATGCTGAAGGGCGAAGGCAAGCGCGTGTTTCTCGACCTAAAGCTCCACGACATCCCCCGCACCGTCGAGCGCGCCGTCTCTTCGTGCCTTGCGTTCGGCGCGGATTTGCTGACCATCCACGCGCAAGGATGCCGCGCAATGGTCGAAGGCGCCGTACGGGCAGTGTCCGAGGCCGGATCGGACACAAAAATCATCGCCGTGACGCTCCTTACGAGCCTCGACGCGGCAGACCTCGCGGACATGGGGGTTTGCCGCGCACCGCAGGAGCAGGTCCTCGCGCTGGGGACTCTCGCCACCGCCGCCGGAGCGCACGGACTTGTGTGTTCGCCGCGCGAAGTCGCGGCACTGCGCCGCGCGCTCGGACCCGGAGCGATACTGGTGACGCCGGGCGTACGTCCCGCCGGAACCGCGGCGGGAGACCAAAAGCGCATAGCGACTCCCGGCGAGGCGATCCGCGACGGCGCCACGCACCTCGTGGTGGGGCGTCCGATCCTCGGCGCCCAGGATCCACGCGCCGCAGCCATCGCCATACGCCGCGAAATGGACTGCGCCGGCGACGGGCGCTAGCGCTCGACCCAGCGGTAAATCCTCCCGGTCGCGCGTTCGTAAACGCATTCGACCGTGGCGGAGCGTCCGCCGCGCCGCGCCGTGGAACGCACCCTGAAAAGCCCGGAATCGACCAGGACCAGGGATTCGATGGCCGCAAGGGCGGCGATTTCCTCGGCCGTCGGCATGTCCCCGGCGCCGATGGCGAGTTTGAGCGCCTCCTGCGGATCCGTGCTCTCCAGCACGTCGCCGCGACCGCGCGCCATTTCAAGCCTGAGCCACAACCCTTCCGCGCCGCCCCGGGTGGCGCCGCCGCCGAGCGCGGCGGCAAGCACCACTTCGCGCGGCGCCGTGTTGGCGTTGAACCGCTTTCCCGACACCGCAGAGAGAAACGGAAGCGCCGCCGCGACTGCGTCGCGGCGCGCAGGGTCGTCCTCCTGGAAAAGCGCCACGAGCGCTTCCTCGCACGGAAGGTTCGTCGCGCATGCGCCGAGGCGCAAAAACGCATCGCGAGCCAAGCCGGACGCGGCGACGCCGTCGAGACCGGGATTCGCGGCGGCAAAAAGCGCCGCAAGCGCGTTTTCCCCGCACTCCGGCAGTCCAAGACGGGCGCACTCGTCGGAAACCACGGTAAACACGCCGTCGCGCCCGCTTTGCAGCGCTTCCGCGGCAGCGCCGGACGCAATCGCCCACTCTTCCGACAGGGAATCGACGGCATTGGTGTCGATTTCAATGCTCCAAAGCGCCGCCGCGAGTGCTTCATGCGCTTCGTCACGCAGCGTGGCGCGTCCGATGCGGGACGCCGCACGGGCGGCGCGGCCCCTTGCGGCGACGGAGGCGATCGTCGCAATCGACACGAGCGCCGCCACCGCAAACAGCGCAAAAACGAGCACCGCGCCCGCCCGGGAGCGCCGAGATCGGGGAGCAGTGCGCGAAGCGGGGGAGAAAGGCCGCGACTGCGGTCTCACGGCCCGTCCTCCCGCCGTTCGCGGTTTTCTTCCTCGAGCTGGAAGCAAAAAACCGGGAAAACGGCTTTTCGGCTTCCCCACAGCACTTCCACGGCGCCCGGCAGCGTGGAAGGATCGCCTTTCCACGGATGCGGGACGCAAGCGCCGCTGCCGTCAAAGCATGCGCTCCTGTACTCGAAATGCGGCGTTCCCCACAGCGCAGGAAACGTTTCCCGCGCCAGGATTTCGCCGGCGGCCGGGGAAAACGGCGACGCCGAAACAAGCCGTACGGCTCCGCCGGAGGCATGGCGGGTCCATTCGACGAAAACAGGCGCCAAGACACCGTTTTCAAGCGGAACAAGGCGCATGAGGCGCAGCGTGTCTTCAGTACCGGCGAACAGCGCGCCGCCGCTCCCTCCGGCCGCGCCGCGCGGCGCATCGGCGGAGTCTTCGCCGCCGCTTGGCTTGGCGGCAGGGAGGGCGCACGCCACGTCTTCGCGCAGCTTTTCCATGGCCGCCGCAAACGCGAGCGAATTTTCGAACTTCGGGGAAGAGGCGACGAGTCGGCCGAGGAGCGCATGGCCGCCGAACAAGGCGGCGGCGGCCATCGTCATCGCGATGGCCGCGACCGCCGCCGCAACCACGGTTTCCACGAGCGTGAACGCGCCCGCCCGCGCCCTTTCGCCAGCCGCCATCACAACTCCACCACGGGTGTCGGGTAGCGAGGCTCGCGGATGATGGCCGGATCGAGACCGAGCGACCCGACCGCTTCGCGCGCGGCGTCAAGCGCAAGATGCGGCGCATTGCATTCGGCGCTCAGGTGAACCGGGAAAACCGCTTTTAGGCGCGGCGTCGCGACCTGCGCCAGCAGTGCGGCCGCGTCGCAGTTGCAGAGGTGGCCGCTCCGCCCCGAAATGCGCTGTTTGAGCGACCACGGCCGGGAAGACTGCATGAGCATTTCGGAGTCGTGGTTGAACTCCAGCGACAGCGCGTCGCAGTCCCTGAGATGGAACCGGACGGATTCCGGCACTGAGCCGAGATCCGTTGCGATCCCGTAGCGCACGGCGCCGTCCGAAATCACGCAACCTACGGGATCCGCCGCGTCGTGCGGCACGGAAAACGCCTCGATTTCCAACGCTCCGATGCGGAACGGCTCGCCGGGCGCAATGCTGGTCCAGGGCCATTCGCAGGCCTTTTCGCCGACCGCCGCGCAAACCGCTTCTATCGTGCCGTCGGTTGCGTAGAGGGGCATCGAAAACCCGTGTTTTTTCTCGAGCGTCGCAAGCGCCTTGACGTGGTCGGAGTGGTCGTGCGTGATGAAAACGCCGTCAATGCCGGACGCGCTTTGCCCGATGGAGGCGAGGGCCGAACAAACCGTGCGGCAACACGTGCCGGCGTCCACGAGAATGCTCGACCCGGCACCGGACACGAAAGTAAAGTTGCCGGAACTTCCGCTCGCGAGAACGGCGATTTTCATTTTTCCGCGTTCAAATCCGGAAGGAGCGTACGCAGCGGCACGAGGGCGCCGCTCTCCGTCTGGATTATGGTCGAATCCTGCACATAGCCGCGAGGCACCGAAAGCGCGCGCGTCGGCTGCACGGAGATTCTTCTCGGCTCCTTGCCTCGCGCCGCTCCGGCGGGGGCGGAGGCGGGGGCGGCCTCCTTCGACGCGGAACTCCGCGGTTTTTCCGGGGGATTCGGCGGCTCCTGCGTGTTTTGAGGAGCGGAGCCGGTTTTCTCCGCCTTTTGCGGCGCATTGCTCTGTCCGGACTGCCGCCGCGAGACCGGCGAAATAATCCCGCGCCTGCGCTCGGGAAACGGCGCCCGGGGTTCTGCCGAAGCAGCGTCTTCCCGCTTCGGCGCGGCGGGCGGGGGATCTCCTTCCTGCGCTCCCGGCACAGGTGCGCTTTCGCGGGCCTTCAAACGCTCGGCGACAAGCTTTTCCACCATTTTTTCGATATCAACCGTCGTGGGTGCCGGGACGGGCGTTGCGGCGGCGGCGGGCGGCGGGGAAGCGGGCGCAGCGGAGACGGGATGCGTTATGAGGTCGAGCATCCGATCCTGCTGCGCTTCGTTGCGAGCCATCATGTGCGAGAAAAAGAAGATCGCGAAAACGCCGAAAACCGCCGTTATCACGGCCAGCGTCGAGATGAAGATGGTCGAAAGCACCATTATGCGGCGGCGCGAACGCTCCCGCTCCTGATCGAGAAAAGACTGGAACGCCTGCAGCACCGGAAACGATTCCCGGTCGCTCGAAACCGCAACGGCCAACCGCGTGTCGGACCCGGCGGCCGAAGCGCGTCCTCGAGCCGTGTTTTCCAAAGTGTCGTCGTCTGTCATCGGGGGAAATTCTGTTCGGGAAAAGCGTCGCAACGATTTGAAGTATATCCCCCGCGCAAAGAGTTTTCAACCGGACTTCAGGAGCAGGCTTACGCCCCTTTTTAGAGCGAGAGCGGCGCGCTCGGCAGTCTTGCATTTCCGCCATGTTTTCAATTTTGTCGCGCAGGGGCGTGGCGGAGGCGGCTTCCGGCCGCGCCCGGCTAACGCGGCCCAGGTCATTCCGCCGCCTTCGGGAGAAGCCCGCAGTAGCGCATCCGCTGCCCGACTTCGCGCATTTCCGTCTCGGTCATGGGAGAGCCGGACGCCGTGCATCCGTTCATCCAGACTGCGCCCGGCTCGCCGGCGGACTCCCGCGACAACGGGATGGCCGTTCTGGAGTGGAAGCGCGGCGCGATGGCGACGATCCGCGCCTGCGGCCGCAAGGCGGGTGGTCCCGGGAGCCGCCGTCTTCGCGTGTCCGGCACGAACGGTTCCGTCGAACTCTGCCCCGTCGAGCGCTTCGACGGCCAGCCTCTCACGCTCACGGTGCGTCTGGCCAAGCCGGCTGGTGGCATCCCGGCCGGACGCCTCCAGACGCTCGACTTCGGCCCCCAAGGCCGGCACGGCAACGTCGATCGCTATGCGGAGCAGCTGCGGCAGTTCGCCCGCCAGGTGCGCGGCGACGAGGCGGAGCCGGACTGGCTCTGCGCCCACGACCTCGCCGTCCAGCGCACCATCATGCGCATGAGCGGCCTTGATCCTGCGACGGCAGGGGCTGCCTCGCTACCTTGATACGCTTGCTTGTTTGTGGAAGATGTCGATGACTTCTTCCCGTGAGAGCGTCCGGGGCCAGGCGGCGAAGTCTCGGACGCTGGCGTCACCATCTCCCGGTAGGGGCGTTTCCACGAAACGCCCGCCGAGTTGCGGACGCGCCGTGGGCGCGTCCCTACCAGTCTCCTCCGCGATGAAATAGAGGTTGCCGTCGGGATTCCCCTGGTAGAGGACGGCGGTTCCGTCCCCGGCGCGCGTGGCGGCGTAGAACACCCATTCGTCCGGCGGGTTGTCGAATGTGCCGATGGCCGTTTCGCCGCCGTCCGGTCGCAGGACGCGGAGCGCGACGCCGGGCGCGCCGGTGCGACGCTCTTCGTCCGTGCAGCCCGAGGTTTTGGCGAGGTCGTTGCGCCATCCGGCGACGAGCGCGAGGCCCGTTCCGTCCGGCATGGCGCCGCGCGGCGCGATGACGGCGGGCCGCGAACTGTCTGCGCGCACCCAGAGCGCAAAGGAGCAGGGCGCGGAGTTTTCGCGGGCCTCGCGTTCCTCCGCGTCCTTTGCACCCAGAGCGTCCCGGCCGTCCAGCCCCATCGCGGCGATGTCCAAGCCGAAGTGGGCAAGGGCGGTTGGGGCGGCGTCGCAGGTGCGCGGGATGCCGGCGATTTCCCGCGCGTCGCCGTGCGAGCGCGTCGCGACAATGAACGGGATCGTGTAGGCCTGGGCGTTCATTTGGCCGTGGTAGCGCCGCCAGCCGCCGTGGTCGGCGGTGACGAGGACGAGCCAGTCTTCGTCGGCAAAAGCAGGGCGCGCGGCGATGGCGTCGAGCGCCCGCCCGATCCAGCGGTCGGCGTTGGCGACGGCGGCGCGATACTCGGACGAGTAGGGCAGGAAGCCGTGGCCGTGTCCGGCGTGGTCCGGCGCGTCGATGAACCACATCGTGGCGTCAGGGGCGTCGGGGCCGGAGAGGATTTCGGCGAGGCGCCCCGCGTTCGCTGCGTCGCGGTCGTAGAGGATCGGGACTCGGTAGTCGGGCGAAAGCGAAAGGTCGCCGTACCACGAGCAGACGAAGAGGGGTCTGACGCCCTGCCGCGCGGCGGCGAGACGCGAGAGCCAGGTCGTCGCCGGCTTTCCGGCGACGCCGCCGTAGGTGTGGCGACCGTGCAGCAGGTCGGCGTTGGAGCCAATCCCGTGGCGCGCGGCGGTGAGGCCGGTCGCGATGGAGACGTGGTTCGGGGCGCTTTCCGTCATCGCGTCGCGGATCGTGGAGGCCGAGAGCGACCAGTCGCAGCCGTAGCCGGGTTGCCATTCGCCCGCCATGAGTGCGCGCAGGCGCGGCATTTCGCAATTCACCACGGCGTCGGCGCGCAGTCCATCGACCATCACGACCAGCGCCTTTGGCGGACGCGCCATGGGCGCGTCCCCACCAGTCGCAGTGACCGCCGCGGCGACCGCCGCGATGGAAAAAATCGCAGATTTCAGTTGCATTTCACGAAGCCTCCTGTATAATTGCGGTATTCTTCACGTAAATAAGGAGTTTACACATGGCAAGCATGACGATTTCCGTTGACGAGCGCACGAAGACGGGCTTTTCGCATTTCTGCAGCGACGTGGGGCTTTCCGCGTCGTCGGTCATCGGGGTGTTCATGAACACCGTAGTCCGCGAAAACCGCATCCCGTTCATCATCGAGGGAACGCACGTCCCCAACGCGGAGACGATCGCCGCGATGGAGGAGGGCGACCGCATCGCAAACGACCCGAACTGGCCGAAGTACGACAATCTTGACGAAATGTGGGAGGCGCTGGAGAAATGAAATACATCGTCAAGCACACGACGGCCTTTAGGCGCGACTACAAACTCGCACTCAAGCGGCATCTTCCCATAGCGAAACTTCAGAAGGTAGTCGAGACGCTGCGAAAGGGCGAAGAACTTCCCGACGCGAACCACGACCATGCGCTTTCCGGCGCGTGGGCGCACCACCGCGAGTGCCACATCGCGCCGGGCTGGCTTCTCATCTACCAGATCCACGAAAACGTCCTCGTCCTTGAATTGACTCGCACGGGGTCGCACTCGGATTTGTTCTGAAAATTGGCGTTCCGGGCACGGCCGAAACCGTGCCCGGAACGCGGTAGATTCCATCGCCTTACCGCACGACCATCACGAAGGGGTTGGTCTTGCGGAACTCGATTTCGACGCGGTCGGGCGACGTGCCGGCCGTGTAGGTGTAGGAGACGCCTTCGACATTTTCGACGTCTGTGACGGAGCCGTCCGCCGCGAGCGTCCTAATGTGCACGAAATTGGCTGTGCTGCCGTCCTGCGCCGTGACGGCGGAGAACGTGGCGGAGCCGAAGACCTCGTAGGCCGTGTCTTCGGCAAGGCCGCTGTAGTCGCCGGCCACGACCACGACGTTCGTCGTCGCAAGCGCGCCGAAGTAGCGGGCGCTGTCAACCGAGCGGTTCCATGCGAGCTCGTCCTCGGAAAGCATGCGGTCGTAGAGGCGGACGCTCTTCACCGTGCCCCAGAGCGGGTGGGCGCCGCCGCCGAGGGAGGCCGCGCCAACGCCCCAGCGCGTGGGATCCGCCGCGACGTCCTTCGAGCCCACGGACCAGTCCATGCACGCT